>DATMML010000085.1 GCA_035570235.1 Vicinamibacteria bacterium
CGCAAAGGCGGACGCGATCGAGGTGCGCTGGCCCAGCGGTCAGACCGACCGGCTCCAGGACGTCGTGGGCCGCCGGGTGGTGACGATCCGGGAGGGCGCGAACCCCTGAGCCCTCTGGGCCCCGACCGGCTTCCTCGCCCCTTCGAGCCCGCGATGCCGGCCTCGGGATGCGGGATCCGACCATGATCCGCGTGGTGGGGGTGGTCATGGCCGCCGCCGTCCTGACCGCCGCGGGGGAGAGGGGAGGAGCGTCCGCAGGCCCGCCTCCCCGCGAGGCCTCCCCCGCGTACGTGGGCAACCAGGCCTGCCTGGCCTGCCACCATTCCATCCAGCAGAGCTACTCCCGCACCGCGATGGCGCGCACGAGCGGTCCCGCGCTCCCGAACCTGATCGAGGGATCGTTCCGGCATGCTCCCTCGGGGGTGGAGTACCGGATCTTCAAGGAGGACGACCGCGCTCTTCTTTCCTACTCACGGTCCTACGACCCCAACCTGAGGGGGACGCAGCTCCTCAAGTACTACGTGGGCTCGAATACCCGGGGCCGCACGTTCCTCTTCCAGATCGACGGTTTCCTCTACCAGGCTCCCCTCAATTACTACGCGGAGAGGAAGCTCTGGGACATGTCGCCCGGATACGAGAAGCTCACGGAGATGGAGCTCAACCACTCCGTGACGCCCAGCTGCCTCTTCTGCCACGCCAGCGGCGTTCAGCCGCAAGTGCGGGGGACCGTGAATCGATTCGGCGGAGACGTGTTCCGGCAGGACGGAGTGGGTTGCGAGCGCTGCCATGGGCCCGGGGGCGACCACGTGAAGGGCAAGGGCTCGATGGTCAATCCGGCCAAACTGACGGGTGAACTCCGGGACGGGGTCTGCTTGCAGTGCCATCTCGAGGGGCAGGCGGAGATCCTGAAGCCGGGGAGAAGGCGGGAGGACTACCGGCCGGGGGAGAGGCTCTCCGACTACGTCACCACCTTCGTGGTCGCGGACGCGGCCCGAGGCGGGTTGGGAGCGGTGAGCCACGTGGAGTCGCTCGAAGAGAGCGTCTGCAAGGCCAAGAGCGGCGACGCCCTGTCCTGCACCACCTGTCACGATCCGCACCGGCCGCCGAATCCCGCCGAGAAGGCCGGCTACTACCGGGCCAAGTGTCTGGGCTGCCACCTGGCCATGGCGGAGCGACACCATCAGGAGCAGCCGGACTGCACCGCGTGCCACATGCCGCGCCGGGAGAGCGCGGATGTTGGGCATACGGTGGTGACCGATCACCGGATTCTGAGAAAGGCGACCCATGAGGAGCGGGAGCCCTGGGCTCCGGGTCGGCGGCTGGTCCCCTTCGGTAACGCGCGAAGCGACCCGCGGGATCTTGGGTTGGCGTACGCCGAGGTCGCGGAGCGAGGGGATGAGTTTGCCAGGGCCGAGGCACTCCGGCTCCTGGAACAGGTCCGCCCGCGGTATCCCGCCGATCCCGCCCTGCTGACCCGGTTGGGCTATCTCTACCAGATGCGCGGGGACCTGGCGCCGGCGGCGAGCTCCTACGAGCAGGCCCTGGCCGCAGATCCCGACCGGGCGGTCGCGGCCGCGAACCTGGGGGTGATCTACGCGACCCGCGGCCAGCTCAACTTGTCCCTCCCCCTCTGGAAGAGCGCCTTCGAGAGCAACCCCCAACTCAGCGACCTCGGCCTGAATCTGAGCCGGGCCTTGTGCGCTGCCGGCGACGCGAGTGGCGCCCGGGAGGTGCTGGAGCGCGTGATCCGACACAACCCCGACTTGGGGGCCGCCCGGCGGCTGCGCGCGGACCTCACCGCGGGCGGAAAGTGCGGTGGTCCCTGAGTTCGGCCCGCTCGGGCGGCGGCCCGGTCCCCCGTCTCCCTCCGTCCCCCGCTGCCCCTGCTCCTGGTTCCTAGCCGCCGTCCCTGAGGGGCAGGCGGACGTCGCGTCGGACGTACCGGTCGGAAGGCCCCTCGAACGCCACGCGCAGCGCCCAATCGCGGCCGGCCTTCTCGAGCGTGACGCCCTCCACCGCTCCTGGTCGGCGGGGGGTGCGCAGGAAGAGGGCGTAGGTGTGCCCGCCCAGGCCCTCGAGGGAGAGGCTGAGGGCGGAGCCCTCGGCCCGTGCCCGCAAGACGCGCAGCCCCTGGCTCCGCGCTCCGGGCGCCGCTGCCTCGGCCCGCATGTAGACGTCGGTGCCTTCGTCGTAGGCAAAGACGATCTCGGTCGTCTCCGCGCCGTCCACGACGACCTCGGCCCGCTGCACGTCCCCCGACCGGGACCGCGCGAACCGCGCCGACCGGCCGTTCACCGCGACCGAGCGCACGGTGGCGTCGAGGGGGAACGACGGCGCCACCACCAGCCGAGGAAGGGGAGCCGGGCTCGAGCGGTCCTGGCGCCTTATCGTGATCGTCTCCCGGCCGGAGGTGCGGAGAAGCTTGAGCTCGAATCGGGACTCGCCCACGGCCAGGCTGCGCACCGTCACCCGATCCCAGTCCGCGGGGAGCTGGGGCGCGAAACGGAGGACGCGGCCGCCCCCTCCCGCCTCCAAGCCGAGCAGGCCGCGGAGGATGGGGGTCACCACCATCGCCTCCGACCAGACTTGGTGGTGGGAGGAGCGGCCGAAGGGCGTGTCGAAGTCCCCCGACAGAAGCTCGGTCACATAGCCGAGCGCGCTACGAGAGCGGAGGAGGGCGTTCGCCATCAGGGCCTGTAGGCCCACGTGCGGCCGACCGTACCCGTAGGCGGCCATGGCCGTCCAGCCCGTGAACAGGGGCCAGACCGAGCCGTAGTGGTAGGAGAGCGGATCGTAGAGCTCGCTGCGGCTGGAGAGGAGGCGCGCTCCCCAGTCGGTCGCGATGGCCCCCGCGCCGAGGTGGTCGATCTCCGACTGGCCGCGGCCGTCCTCGAGGAGGTGCCACCACAGGGGGACCGCCGGGAGGACGGTGTCTTCGTCCACGAAGCGGCCCCGGGCCAAGGCCTCCATTCTGGCCTGGCGTCGCTCGCGGTCCGGTCCCGGCTCGGCCACAGGTGGCTTGCCGGTGGGGAGCACGGTCGCGAAGCCGTAAAAGCCGCGGCCCTCCAGCCAGTACGTCCTCTCCGTAGCGGCGCGGGTGCGCTCGGCGGCGGCCCGCGCCTCCTCGGCCAGGCTCGATTGGCCCATCGCCTCCGCCATCTCGGCCAGGCTCCGCGCGGCCTCCATGAACACGCCCTGCATGTAAATTTCCTCGTGCGGCGGATAGAGCGCTCCCCCCTCCACCCATCCGTGGCCGAAGCGGGTGTTCTCGACCAAGCCGTTGCCGTCGGTGTCGGTGCCGGCGGAGAAGCGCCAGGCTTTTAGGATCGACTCCCAGCTCGCCTTGAGGAAATCGCGGTCCCCGGTCGCGCGCCAGTAGTCGGCGTGGGCCGCCACGTAGAGCGGGGTGGCGTCCGCGCTGTTCCAGGGGTAGGGGTAGTCCGTGAACCAGGGGACCAGGGAGGCGCTCTGGGAGACCTCGTGCGGGATCTTCCCGTCCGCGCGCTGGTATGTCTTGAGGAAGGAGAGGGCGGTGCGGGTGGCCGCAAAGTCGCCGCAAGCGTCCAGGGCGAAGGCCGTCCAGAGCGCGTCCCGTCCGAAGAACCAGGCGTAACCGGGCCGTTCGCTGTCACCGGAAGTGCGGTAGCCGGCGACAAGCCCGGTTCCCAAGAGCGGGTTGGTGGCCATCCCCTTGTCCAGGCCGACCTTGGCCCAGGCGAAGGACTCGTCGAGGCGCGCGTCCGGAGTGGCGAGGGACACCGTCTGATCCTGCAGGTCCCGGTAGTGGGAGACGTTGCGGTCATAGAGCTTGGCCACCGAGCCGAGCAGACGGTCATAGTTGGCGATGGCCGCCGCTCGCCCTTCCACGCTCGCCGCCATCGCGATCGGAATGAAGCCGGAGCTCCTCCCTTCCCCCGGCGCCTCGATCACGAAGCGGGTGGGAACGTCGCGCGGCTCCTCCTGGTAGGGCATGACGGACACGTCCCGAGCCGTGGGGGAGCCGACGACGGCCGCGAAGCGCTTGCTCTCCTCCGTCAAGTAGTAGGCGTGGACCTTCCCATCCCATTCGAGGTTGGGCGTCATCAGGCCCCCCGGCCACATGAGCCGCAGCCGGGGGCGGAAGGAGGCGGTAATGGTCATGGGCAAGGTGCTTTCCACGTCCAGAAGCATCAAGATCCCGGGCTCTTCCAGGGGAGCGAAGATCACTTGCCGGATTGTGAAGGCCGCGTGGGCGTAGGTGAGCACCGTGGCCTCGGGCCGCACGGCGATGCCGGCCATGACCTCGCCGCCGTCGATCTCTAGCGGGTAGTCCCGCAAGCGGAACGAAAGGTGAAAGTCGTCCAGCAGCTTCAGAGGGTATACCCAGGATTCAAGGGTTTGACCTTCGTGACCGAGAACCGCGGACCGCCGGCCCACGACGCTGAAAAAGCGACCCGCCTGCACGGGTTGCTCGAGCTCTAGCCCGCTCTTGATCAGGGGGAAGCGGGCGACGGAATCGGCCTCCGGACGGGCCGGGGCAGGCGCGGCAAGCGCGATCAAAGAGCCGCCGATCAGGCAGATGAGGGTGCATCCCTTCGGCACGCAATACCTCCTTGTGGGCGGGGGCAGGGTAGGACGCTGGGCCGACCTCGTCAAGCGACACTTTCTTAAGGACCGTCAATAAGTGCCTGAGGGGCCTGAAAAAAGGGCTTGACGCCCCGACGCCACCGAAGTAGCATCCGCGAACAAATTACGCTTCATTGAAGAAACTTTATGCAATCCGGCCTGGGTGCCGCCCGCGGGACGCTCAAGCACAGCTCACCTGGTCCTGGCTCCGAGGGAGCGACTGCCTCGTGGTCCGACGAGAGCTCACGCCTTTGCCGAATCGCATCGAGATTGAACAAGTTCCTGAAAAATGGGGCCGACCGAGACCCTGAAGGGGGTTGGGTTATGACGTTGTTCCGACGGTTTTCTGTAGTGGCCTTCCGGTCCTTGACCGGGGGAGCGCTGGCGGGCCTCGTCCTCGCCTTGACCTTCACGCCCAGGCCCGCGATGGCCCAGGCCGTCTACGGCAGCATTGCGGGCACGGTGATCGACAGCACCGGTGCCGCGGTGCCGGGCGCAGCCGTGACCGTCACGAGCGTCGAACGCAAGAGCGTGGACGCCGTGCAGACGAACGCGACCGGGAATTACGTTAAGGACCGCCTGCTGCCCGGCCGCTACGAGGTCAAGGCCGAGCTGGCCGGTTTCAAAGCCAAGGTGGTTTCCTCGGTCAACGTCAGCATCGACACCCAGACCAAAGTGGACTTCCGTCTCGAGCTCGGCGAGGTGTCCGAGACCGTCACCGTCAACGCGGCCGAAGGCCAGCTCTTGAAGACCGATCGCGCCGACGTGGCCACGACCTTCGAGACCAAGCAGCTCACCGAGTTGCCGGTTCTGGACCGGAACTTCACGAAGTTCGTCCTGCTCACGCCGGGGACGCAGAAGCAGGTCTGGCAGCACGCGGCCAGCGAGAACCCGCAGGGCTCGACCCAGACCATTGTCAACGGCCAGACCTTCAGCGGCACCGGCTGGCAGCTCGATGGGACCGACAATCGCGACGTCATCCTGGGCATCGTTGTCGTGAACCCGACCCTGGAGTCCATCGGCGAGACTAAGATCACCTCCCAGAACTACGACGCCGAGTTCGGTCAGGCCATCGCCGGGGTCGTCTCGGTGCAGACCAAGTCCGGCACCAACACCTTCCACGGCAGCGCTTTCGACTTCCACCGGACCGACGGGTTGCAGGCCCGCGATCCCTTCTCGCAGTCCCAGCCCGACCCGCTGACCGGGAAGTTCATCGCCACCACCAAGACGGACCAGTTCGGAGCCTCGCTCGGGGGCCCGATCGTGAAGAACAACTTCTTCTTCTTCGCTGACTACGAGGGCTCTCGCGACACGGTGGGCGGCTCGCAGCTCACCACGGTTCCCACTGCGGCGGCCCGCGCCGGCGATCTCTCCGCGTATGGCGTGAATATCTATGATCCCCTGACCGGAGATCCCTCGAGCCGCCTGCAGTTCCCGGGCAACGTCATCCCGAGCGGTCGCCTGTCTCCCCAGGCCTTGGCGGTCCTCGGTCTGATCCCGCTCCCCAACCGGCCGGGGCTGATCAACAACTATGTGGGCTCCGGCTCGGAGACCTTCAATGCCGACCACTTCGACGTCCGCTTGGACGACCGCGTCAGCGACCGGGTGAACCTGTTCGGCCGCTACAGCTACGCTACCTACACGCGCAACGGGCCCCAGGTCTTCGGCGCGGGCGGGGGCCACGAGCTGGTCTCGCTGGGCGGGGCCTCGAAGTCCCATGATCACAGCGTGGCCGCGGGGTTCGACTACACGATCAGCCCCACTACGGTGCTGGACGTGCGCTTCGGCTTCTACCAGTACTTCGTGAATGTGCTGCCCAACGACTTCGGCACGAACCCCGCGCTCTCCGCTGGCATCCCTGGCCTGAACAACGCGAGCGACCCCTTCACGAGCGGCCTGCCCTTCTTCGAGATCAACAACAACCAGGGCTTCAGCTCCCCGACCAGCATGCGGTTCGGGTCCGGTCTCGACGCGGGTCGATGCAACTGCCCGCTGGAGGAAGACGAGAAGCAGTTCCAGGTGGTCTCCAACCTCACCAAGGTATTTGGCAACCACACGATCAAGTTCGGCTTCGACATCCGGCATGCCACCAACCTGCGCGTACCGAGCGACGCCCATCGGTCCGGTCAGCTCTACTTCCAGGGCCCGGGCACGGAGGGGCCGAACGGAGGCGGCCTGGGTCTGGCCACCTTCCTATTGGGGGACGTCTCGTCCTTCCAGCGGTATGTGAGCACCAGCACAAATGCTGAAGAGCTGCAGTGGCGCCATTTCTATTATGCGCAGGACACCTGGCGCGCCACCCCCAAGTTGACGCTGAACTACGGCGTTCGGCTCGACATCTTCAACCCCCAGACCGTCAACGCGCCCGGCAACGGCGGATGGCTCGACATCAACACCGGCGAGATACGGGTGGGTGGGGAAGGCGGGATCGACCTCGCCGGGAACGTCAAGAACAAGCTGAACTTCGCCCCCCGCCTTGGCATCGCCTACGAGCTCGACAAGAAGACCGTCATCCGGGGCGGCTACGGCCGCAGCTACGATACCGGCGTGTTCGGGTCTATTTTCGGGCACGCCGTCACCCAGAACCTGCCCGTGCTCCAGGAGCAGCAACTGAACCCACCGAACAACTTCAACTCCGTCTTCAACCTGGGCCAGGGCCCCTCCGCCCCCGTTTTTGTCTCTCCCGGGGCGAACGGGAGGTTCGCGCTCCCGAACGGCGTCTTCGCACGGCTTCTGCCGGACACCCAGCACGTACCCCGGGTTGACGCCTGGAACATTACTTTGCAGCGGCAACTATCGGACACGGTATCCGCAGAGATCGCCTACGTGGGGAACCACGGGGAGGGCTTCTTCGGCGACAACCCGGCCGCGGGCTTCAACAACGCGGTGCTCACCGGCTTCCCGGCCCTGAACACGAACCAGCGCCGGCCCTTCTACAATGCCTTCGGCTGGACCCAGGGTATCGACTATTTCTGCAACTGCGCGACCAACAAGTACAACTCGCTCCAGGCCAAGATCACCAAGCGCTTCTCGGACGGCCTCTCCCTCCTCGCCCACTACACCTTCCAGAAGGCTTACAACCACAACGGGGACTTCTTCATCGATCAGGCGGTCAGCTACGGCCCCGCGGACTTCGGCCGCAACCACAACTTCGTCCTCTCCGCGATCGCGGAGCTGCCTTTCGGGAAGGGCAAGAAATGGGCGAGCGACGCCACCGGCGCCCTGGACGCGGTCATCGGCGGCTGGCAGTTCAACACCAACGTGGTGATCCAGAGCGGCATTCCCTACAACGTCACCTACAACAACGCGGGCTCCGACCGAGACACCGGACCCAACTACCCGAACCTCATCGGCGATCCGAGCGGGCCGGGCACCAAGGACCAGTGGTTCAACGCCATCCCCATCGGTTCGTCGGGCAGCGCCTTCGCGCGGCCAGCCGCGGGGACCTTCGGCAACCTGGGCCGGAACGCGCTCATCGGGCCGGGCTTCTGGCAGGTGGACGCTTCCCTCTTCAAGCACTTCAAGCTCGGGGGAGATACCCGGCTGGAGTTCCGCGCGGAGGTCGTCAACCTGTTCAACCACGTGAACCTGGGCCAGCCCGACGGCAACGTGGGCGTGCCCGGCAACGACAACCCCGACGCGGGGCACATCACGTCTACGGCTGCCCAGTACCAGCCGCGCCAGGTCCAGTTCGCCATCCGGGTTCAGTTCTGATGGCCTGACGTTCGCACGGCTTTCCGTACGTCCGCGGAGGAGGGGCTCACACCGGGCCCCTCCTCCTTTTCCTTTCCGGAAAGACCGCGAGCTCAGGGGGCGGGAGCTGGTGTCCCGTTCAGCCCGGCCAGGAGCTCGAGCACGGCCCCGTTCGTCCAGCCGAACCCGACCTGGTTGGCGCTGTAGCCGAAGCGGATGCCGGCCGCGATGTCGGACGTGCAGCGGCGCACGTCGTATTTCTCGACGATGGTGCCGTGCTCTTGGAAGTCCTTGGCCACGAGGGCGACGAACTTGCGGGCCAGGCGGTCAGCGTCATCCTTGTAGCCGTAGCGACGGAGGCCCTCTACCGCGATCATCTGCAGGGGAGCCCAGCCAAAGGGGGCGTCCCACTGGTTCCCGGTCTCGACCGTGCTCGTGAGGAGGCCGCCGGGGGCCTCGAAGAGGGGGAGGTTCTTCAAGACCCGGACCGCCTGTTCGGGGGAGGCCAGGCCCGCCCAGAGCGGGTAGAACGTGGTCGCGAAGGGATACGTGCGTCGCCGGGCGGCCTTGAAGCTGTAGTCGAAATAAAGGCCCGCCTCAGAGTCCCAAAGGTAGCGGTCGATCGCCGTCCGGCGCGCTGCCGCCCGCGCTCGCCACTCGCTTTCCGCCCGCGCGTCCCCCAGAATCCGGCTGATCTCCGCCCCGTCTTCCTCCATCCGGAAGAGCAGCACGTTGAGGCAGACGGGGGCGTAGTGGATGATGTCCACGCTGAAGGGCCCGAAGCGGTTGGAGGGATCGAAGCCGGACTCCCGCATGGAGCGGTCCCCCTTGTAGAAGAGTTCGGTGAGGCGGTCCGCCTTGCGGTCGTAGAAGAGCGAGGGGTCGTAGTCCGGCACCGGATGCTCGCGGTAGAACTCGCGCACGCGGTCGTAATGGGTGCGCCCCTGTGCGTCGCGCTCGTCGCTCTCCGCTTCCGGGGCCGGCCCCTCCCCGAGGTCGTAGTAGCGCGAGAGGCCGAGGCCGGGAATGAGGTGGGGCTCGGTGGTCCAGAAGCGGTAGTACTTCTCGAGGGCGGGGAGGGTGGCGCGGAGCCAGGCCTGGTCGTGGGTGACCGCGAAGACGCCCAGGATCATGCGCGTAAGGAAGGGCGGCTGGGAGCGGGTGAGATAGTAGGTCCGGTTGGCGTTCAGGAGCGTGCCGTAGTTCTCGATCTCGTAGACGAAATTGTCGGTCAGGTCCCGGGCCCGTTCCCCCTCCCCGTCCCGGAGCAGTCCCACCTGGATGAAGTAGCTGTCCCAGCCGTACATCTCGTTGAAACGGCCGCCCGGCACCACGTACGGGAGGGGCAGATAGAGCAGGCCATGCTCTTTCAGCTGGCGGAGGTCGGGGGGGAGCGTGCGCAGCTCGATTCGGGACATCTCCTCCGCGGTGAGCCGGCCGCGCAGGTCACGTTCGACCCGGGCGCGGTCCTCGCGCGCGGAGACGTAGACCGGCCAGGGCTGCCCGGGGCCCCGCTTCATCTTGGGATCGGGGGCGGCCGCGGTGAGATCCCGGTTGGAGCGCGAGAGCGTGGTCCAGGCCTTCTTGATGTAGGAGCGGAGCTCGCGGAGCGTCTCCGGGGACGGGAACTCAGGAGGGGCGGCCCCGAGGACGGCGACGCTTGCAGCCAGGACCAAGAGGCCCTGACCTACCTTGCTCTTTGCTTTCATAACCGTTAGCCTTCCCGGCGGCGCAAGGAGCCACCTGCAAAGCGCTTAGAAGAGTGCAGCGGGAGTCTACCATGGCCGTTCGATCCGACCGCCGGCGCGCCGCCTCGCCCTCGAATCGCGGATCCCTCCCGGCCAGCGCCCTCCCGACCGAATGAGCCGGGGCCGGGCCTTCCTCGGGGTCTCGCTGGTCAGCGCCTGCGTCCTCATCCTCCAGCTGGCCCTCACCCGCCTGTTCTCCGCCACCATGTACTACCACTTCGCCTTCATGGCGATTTCCCTCGCCCTTCTCGGCTCCGCCGCGAGCGGGGTGGCGGTCTACCTCTTGGGGCCCCGGGCCGACGTGTTTGCCGCCGGGCGTTCCCTCTCCCTCGCCTCCCTCCTCTTCGCCTTGAGCACCGTCCTCGCTCTCCTCGTGATCCTGGCCAACCCGCTCGTGCCCGGAGAACCCGGCTCCAGCACCCTCGTTCGTCTGGCCAGCATCTACGGAGCCAGCGCGCTGCCCTTCTTCTTTGCGGGAGGAGCGGTGACCCTGGCCATCCGCAACTTCGCGGCGGAGATGAGCCGCCTCTACCTCTACGACCTGGGGGGGGCGGCCGCCGGCTGCCTCCTCTTCATCCCCGTCCTGGACAGCCTGGGGGGTGTGAACACCCTGCTCGCGATCGCGGTGGGGGGGGCGGCGACGGCGGCCATCTTCGAGAGCGGGGGCGCGGGCGGGCGCGTCTATCGGGGGATTCTGGGGCTCGCGGGGCTGGGGCTCGCGGGCCTCCTCGCCCACAACCTCGCCACCGGCCGCCTCGACGTGCGCCGGGCCAAGGGCTTGTCCGAGGCGGAGAATGTGATCTTCGCCAAATGGAACTCGTTCTCCCGCGTCACGGTGTGGGGGAGCCTGGAGGACGCCAGCCTTCTCATCATGATCGACGCCGACGCGGGGACCCTGATCCTGAAGGACGCGGGCGAGCCCCGCCGCCACCGCTACCTGGCGGACCGGGTGGAGTCGCTGGCCTATCACCTGAAGCCGGGGGCGGAGGCCCTCATCATGGGGGCGGGGGGCGGCATCGACGTGGCCACGGCGAGGCTCTTCTGGGCCCACGCCATCACGGCCGTGGAGGTGAACCCCATCGTGGCCCGGGACGTCATGTCCGGGGAGCCGTTCCGCAGCTACGCGGGCGACATCTACGGGCAGCCAAGGGTGAGGCTAGTGGTAGACGAGGCTCGCAGCTTCCTCCGCCGTGCGCCCGCGTCCTACGACGTCATCCAGGCCACCATGGTCGACACCTGGGCCGCCACCGCGGCGGGCGCCTTCGCCCTCACCGAGAACAACCTCTACACGGTGGAGGCCTTCAAGGACTACGCCGCGCACCTCTCCCGCGACGGCCTCTTGAGCGTCACCCGTTGGCACCTCGAGCCTCCCGACCAGCTTCTGCGGCTGGTCACGCTCACCCGGGCCATGATGAGCGAGCTCGGCCTCGAGGATCCCCCCCGCCACGTCGTGATCGTGCGGGGCACGCCGGAGGCGGGGAGCGGGCGGGCTCCTGCGACCTTCCTCTTCAAGAAGAGCCGCTTCACAGACGGGGAGGTGCGCACGATCGAGGCCCTGGCCGCGCGCAATGACTTCCGGATCCTCTACACCCCGCTCACCCGGCCCCCCAACGACTTCACCCGCCTGCTGGAGGCGGCGGACCCCGCCGTGGTGTGGCGATCCCTGGCGAGCGACGTGGCCCCCACCCGCGACAACAGCCCTTTCTTCTTCCAGACCGTGCGCGCCTCCCACCTGGGGGAGGCCCTGCGCGCGCAGGGGGAGTGGCGCAAGACAAACCTCGGCACCTTGGTCCTCTTCGGCCTCCTCGGCCTCACCACCGCCCTCACCCTCCTCTTCATCTTGGGCCCCCTCGCCCTCGCCCGCGGCCGCCTGCGGGGCACCCCCGCCGGAGGAGAGCTCTCCCGCCTGGGCTACTTCACCTGTTTGGGGACGGGCTTCATCCTGGTCGAGGTAGCGCTCGTGCAGAAATGCATCCTCTTCCTGGGCCCCCCCGCCTACGCCCTCACCGTGGTGCTGTTCTCGCTGCTGGCCTGGAGCGCGGTCGGCAGCTGGCTGAGCGGGCGCATCCGCCCCGAGCAACTGCGTCCGCGCCTCCCTCTGATTCTGGGGGGGACGGCCCTGCTCATCGCGGCGGCGGCGCTCGGCCTATCGCCGGCTTTCTATGCCCTCGTGCATCTCGACCGCGCGCTCCGGATTGCCGTCACCGTCACCCTCTTGGCCCCCCTGGGGATTGCGATGGGTATGCCCCTGCCCGCCGGCGTCCGCATCCTGGCCCGGGAGGCGCCGGAGATCATCCCCTGGGCATGGGGCGTGAACGGAGCCGCGTCCGTCATGGGGTCGGTGGCGGCCCTGGTCGTGGCTCTCTTGGCGGGCTTCGACCAGGCGCTGCTCCTGGGAGCCGCCTTCTACCTGTTGGCCATCCCGGGGTTGGGACGGAGCGCTCCCCGCGTGGACCCCTCGCCCGGCTCCTAGGGCCGGACCGTGTCGAGGGTGATCGAGACGCCCCTCGCGCCCGGCGCCACTTTGTTGGCGAAACCCTCGACGTCGCCCGGGGCGGCGACCGCGTCGCCGCTCCGGGAGAGGCGGGCGGTGACGTCGAAGGGCCCCGTGAAGGGAGTGCCCTCCACCATGACGTCGGCCGCGGAGATCTCGAATGCATGAGGGAAGCGGACGTTTTCCTCCCGCCGTACGGCGACCACGCCGTTGGTTTCGTGGTTGCGGGCGATGATGTAGAGCACACCGAAAGGGGGCCCGCCCATGAGCTTCGGGGCCAGCCTCAGGGTCCCGGACACGGAGCCCGGGGGGGGCTGCCCTCCCGCGAGGGCAGGCGCGGGCGCTCCTCCGCCCAGGGGAGGATGGCCCGGAGGAAGGGCCTCGTCCGCGGGCGGAAGGGACGGCGCCGGGTCGTCGTGCGACGTGAGGGGCCGCAGACGGTCGGGTTCCGGGGTCGGGGATGGCCGGGGGGCGGGGGAGGGGCCGCAGGCGCCGAGGCCTCCGGCCAGGCTCAGGGCCAGGACGGACACAAACAGGGGTCTCACGTCTCGCCCCCAGGGTCGGCCGTTCCCGGACGGGCGAGCAGCTCCGGCAGCTTCTGAACGAAGGCGCTGCGAGCGAGGACGCGCGTGCAGCCCGCGGCCTGGGCCGCGCGGGCGCGTTCGCCATGCACGTGGCTGAAGAAGCCCACCACCGGGACCCCGGCAAGGCCAGGGTCGGACCGCAAGGCGGCGAGGGCCTCGGTCGCGGGCAGGCGAGGGCTGTCCAGGTCCATGAGGACCACCTGGGGCGGGGGTGAGCACGCCTCCCGGAGTTGGGCGAGCGTGCGCACGCCGTGGACCTCCAGGCCCAGGGCCCGGGCCGCCTCCTTGACCCGGCTCAGGAACATGAGGTCATCCATGAAGGCAATCACCGGCGGCATGGTCGCAGTATAGGGCAGGGTCGGCGCGCCCCAAAGAACGTGCTTGACTTCTACAAATAAATGAGAATAATTATCAGTTATGGGGTTGCGCAAGTCACGTCAGCGGGAGGTGGTCCTGGCCGTGGTCCGCTCCACCATGGACCATCCGACCGCGGACTGGGTGTACCGGCAGGCGCGGCGCACCCTCCCCCGCATCGGCCTGGGCACGGTCTACCGTAACCTGAAGACGCTGGCGGAGGAGGGAGTCATCCGGGAGATACACACCGGCGGGCACTCCGCGCACTTTGACGGCAACACCGGCCGGCACTACCACATCCGTTGCCTGGGCTGCGGGCGGGTCAACGACCTGCCCATGTCCGTGGACACGCGCCTCGAGGAGGAAGCGGGACGGGCCATGAACTACCGGATCCTGGGCCATCAGGTGGAGATCCACGGGCTCTGTCCTCTCTGTCAGGCGCCAGAACCAAAACTCAGGAATCATTCTCAGCACGCTCCTAAGGAGACCGAAAGACCATGAGCACGCTCAAGGGAAGCAAGACGCACGAGAGCCTCAAGCACGCCTTTGCCGGCGAGAGCCAGGCGAACCGCCGCTACTTGTACTTCGCCCGGGCCGCGGACATCGAGGGCTACCCCGAGATTGGAGGCCTCTTCCGCGACACCTCCGAGGCGGAGACCGGCCACGCTTTCGGCCACATGGACTTCCTGAAGACGGTGGGCGACCCGGCCACGGGGGTGTCCTTCGGAAACACCCGCCAGAACCTGCAGTCGGCCGTCGAAGGCGAAACCTACGAGTACACCCAAATGTACCCCGGCATGGCCAAGACCGCGCGCGAGGAAGGCTTCCTCGAGATCGCGGAGTGGTTCGAGACCCTGGCCAAGGCGGAGCGCAGCCACGCCGGCCGCTTCACCAAGGGCCTCGAGGGCCTGAAAGAGCTCTAGGGACATCAAGGGGGGGCGGCTCCTTGTAGCGGCCCCGCCCCCGGGGCCCGCGTGGGGGCCCGCGGCCATCCAGGGGTGACGCCCCCGCCGGCCCGTCGCCCCGGGTGGGCTGCGCTTCCCTTTGCCCATCGTCGCCAGAGAGGACGTGGATGACACTCGATCCCTCCGACCCCGCCTTCTTCGACACCCGAGCGGTGGAGAGAGAACTCGCCCGCGTTACCGAGATCTGCGACGGCTGCCGACGCTGCCATCGCCTGTGTCCCTCCTTCGACCACATGCTCGAGCGGGTGGACCACCACGAGGGCGAGGTGGCCAAGGTGACGAGCGCCGACTACCGGAAGATCGTCGACCTGTGCTGGCAGTGCAAGCTCTGCTTCAACCACTGCCCCTACACGCCCCCCCACCGCTTCGACCTCGACTTCCCCCGCCTTATGCTGCGGGCCAAGGCGGCGCGGGCCAAGGCGGAGGGGGTCACGCGGGCGGACGCCTGGCTCGGCAACGTGGACGCGGTGGGAGCGCTCGGCTCCTTTACCGCCCCTCTCAGCAACTGGGCCAACCGCTTCCCCCCGCACCGCTTCCTCCTGGAAGCGGTGGTGGGCATCGACCGCACCCGCAACCTTCCCCGATTCCATCACCGGACGTTCGCGCGCTGGTTCCGCGAGCGAAGGGGCGGCCGCCATGCCCAGGGGTCCAAAGTGGCGTTCTTCTATTCCTGCTCCGTAAACTACAACGAACCGCAGGTCGGGCGCGACGCGGTGGCGGTGCTGGAGAAAAACGGCTGCGCGGTCTCCTGCCCGGAGCAGGTCTGTTGTGGGATGCCGTATCTGGACGGGGGCGACATCCCCTCCGCCGTCGAAAACGCGCGGAAAAATCTGGCCGCGCTCGGACCCCTCGTCGAGGAGGGAGCCACGATCGTGGTGCCCCAGCCCACCTGCTCCTATGTGCTCAAGAAGGAGTACCCGACCCTGGTGCCGGGGGAGGCCGCCCAAAAAGTGGCGGCCGCCACCCAGGACTTGTTCGAGTACCTGGCCAACCGGCAGAAAGAGGGCAGGCTGTGCCGGGAGTTCCCGGGTCCGGGTCCCGGCCGGGTCGCCTACCAGGTCCCGTGCCACCTCCGGGCCCAGAACATGGGCTTCAAGACCCGGGATGTCTTGCAGCTCATCCCGGGCACCGAGGTGTCCCTTGTCGAAAAGTGCACGGCCATGGACGGCACCTGGGGGATGAAGAAGGAGTACTACCCGATCAGCCTGGAGTTCGCGAGGAAGGCGGTGAAGGAGATGGAGGCCTCGCAGCCCGAGACCTTCATGACCGACTGCACCCTCTCCGCCCTCCAGATCGAGGCCGTGCGCGGGCAAAAGCCCGCGCATCCGGTGAGCTTGCTGCGGGAGGCTTACGGCCTTCCCGAGGAGCGTTGATGGAGAAGATCCGCCCCGCGGAGATCAAGAACCTGGTGGAGTACGAGAAGGTCCGGGAAGCCGTGCGCGCGCGCATCATCGAGCTGAAGAAGAGGCGCCGGGTCTCGGTGGGGGACAGCTTGACCTTCCTCTTCGAGAACCGGGCGACCGTTCTCTTCCAGATCCAAGAGATGATCCGGACGGAGCGCATCGTCGAGGAGGGGAAGGTCCAGGACGAGATCGACGCCTATAACGCCCTCATCCCCGCGCCCGGAGAGCTGTCGGCCACCCTCTTCATCGAGATCCCCGGGCTCGTGCACATGAGCCAGGATGAGGTGCGGCGGACGGTGAACCGCTTCCAGGGTCTCGACCGGCAGGGTGTCTCCTTGAGGGTGGGGGAGCGGCTCCCCTTGCCCGCCCGCTTCGAGGAAGGGCACAGCAAGGAGGAGAAGATGGCGGCCGTCCACTACCTCCGCTTCGTGGTCCCCGGGGAGGCCCTGCGCGCCCTGGGCGATGCTGGACAGCGGGCGCGGCTGGTGGTCGATCACCCGAACTACGCGGCGGAAAGCGATCTGCCCGCGGAGACCCGGGCCGAGCTGCTCCAAGACCTGGCCTGAGCGGCCCGTCGTATACTCCAAGCTCGATGCTTTCGGGCTTGGCGACCGTCCGCCCTGAGGAACGACGCGGCACCGCCGCCGCCTTCCTGACCATCTTCGGCATCCTCGCCTCGCACACCCTCCTGGAGACGGCGCGGGACGCGCTTTTCCTGGCCCGTCTTCCCGCCTCCCAGCTCCCCTGGGTGTATCTGGTCATCGCCGCGGTCGCGGTCGGCCTCTCCCAGAGCCGGTGGGGGGGGCAGCGCCGCTCCTCCACCACCTACGGCCTCTCCCTGCTCCTCGCCGGCTGCGCAACCATGACCCTGATCTTTTGGCTCGTGGGCTCCTGGCGAAACCCCGTCGAACTCTACGTGCTGTACGTATGGACGGGGCTCGTGGGGAGCCTCACCGTTCTCGAGTTCTGGATGGTCCTGAGCGACACCTACACCGTCTCCCAGGCCAAGCGTCTCTACAGCCTGGTGGGGACGGGCAGCCTGCTGGGGGCGGCGGCGGGGGCGGGCCTGGCGCGCCTCCTCGCGCGGAGCGTGTCGACGCCCCAGCTCGTCCTGGGTGCGGCCGCGGCCATGTTGGTGACCGCGCTGGGGCCCGCCCTCCTGCTCCGGAGGTCGGAGGCGGCTGGCCCCCCCCTGCCCCCCGGGCTCTCGACGCTTCGGCAGTCCCTGCGCGCCATGAAAGGCCATCCCTACGTGCGAGCCCTGGCTGGCCTGGTGCTGATCTCCACCGTCGCCCTCACCCTGGCCGACTACGTCTTCAAGAGCGCGGTGGCGCGCCAGATTCCTTCCGACCAGCTCGGCTCCTTCTTCGCCACCTTCTACATGATCCTGAACCTCCTGGCCCTCGCCGCCCAGCTCCTGCTCACGGGCTGGCTCTTCCGGGTGCTCGGTTTCCACCGCGCGCTCTGGGCCCTGCCCATCCTTCTCTTCATGGGGGCGGCGGGGGTGGCGCTGGGGGGTGGGCTGGCCGCGGCCCTGCTCCTGAAGGGAGCGGACGGCACCCTGCGGAACTCGCTCCACCGCACGGGGAGCGAGCTGCTCTTCGTGCCTCTGCCCGACTTGCTCCGCGCCCGGGCCAAGCCCTTCATCGACCTCGTCGGCCAGCGCGGGGGGCAGGCCCTGGCCTCGTTGCTCATCCTCTCCGAGGCCACCCTCCACCGCGGCGACACCGTGCTGGCCGCGGCCTCGGCCGCGCTCTGCCTGGTCTGGATTGCCTGGGCGGCCGACCTGAGGGGCCACTACCTGGACCTCTTCCGGGCCGCGCTCCGCGAAGGCTCCATCAAGCCCAGCCTGGACCTCCCGCCCCTCGACCTGGGCTCGCTGGAGACCCTGTTCAGCGCCCTCAACAGCCAGGAGGACACCGAGGTCCTGGCCGCCCTGGACCTGCTCGCGGAGGAGGGCCGGACCCGCCTCATTCCCGCCCTCATCCTCCACCACCCCTCACGCGGGGTGGTGCTGCGCGCCCTCGATCTCTTCGCGCGGGCGGGACGGACCGACTTTGTCCCCGTGGCCGACCGGCTCCTCGGCCACCCCGATGCCGAGGTCCGGGCCGCCGCCCTCCGCGCCCGCACCACCGTCCACAGCGAGGAGGGGGTCCTGAGGACCGCGGGGAGCGACTCGAGCCCGCTGGTCCGGGCCACGGCCCTGGCCGGCCTCGTTTCCGGGGGCTGGATCAGCGACGAGGCCCAGAGCACCCTGGACGGGCTGCTGGAGCACGGCTCGCCCGAGGAGCGAGTGGCCCTGGCCCGGGCGGTCAGCGAGCAGCCCGCGCCGGTGTTCGCGGAGATCCTGCTCCGGCTGGCCGAGGACCCCGACAAGGAGGTGCAGGTCCACGCCGCCCGGGCCATGGGAGCGGTGCGAAGCGCGGGCTTCCTTCCCGCTCTTCTGCCGCTCCTCGGCCGGCGCGAGGTCCGGAGCGCCGCCCGCACCTCGCTGGTCGCGTTCGGGCCGGAGGGGCTCGCCTTCCTCGATTCCGCCTTGGCTGACCACGCCCTTCCCCATGACGTCCGCCGACACCTGCCGCGCACGATCAGCCTCTTCCCCCCCGCCGAGGGGGCGGCCGTGCTCCAGCGCCACCTGGTGGGGGAACCGGACGGGCTGGTGCGCTTCAAGATCCTGCGCGGCCTCAACCGCACCGCCCAACACCCGGAGGTCGTGTTCGACGGGGCCATACTCCGGGAAGCCACCGAGGCCACGGTGGCGGCCGCCTTCCGCCTCGTCGACTGGCGGCTGAGCCTGGCCCGGGGGGCCGCCGAGGACGCCCGACGGGCCACTCCCGGGCACGAGCTGCTTTCCGCTCTGCTCCGGGACAAGGAGCTGCAGGCCGGGGAACGCCTCTTCCGTCTCCTCTCCCTCCAATTCCGAAGCGAGGACTTCAAGGGGATCTACCTGGGCCTCCGCAACACCAACCCGAAGGTTCGAGCGGGGAGCCGCGAGCTGCTGGAGAACCTCGTGGCCGCCCCCCTGCGGGGGGCCCTCCTGGCCCTGGTGGACGAAGCCCCCGACCCCGAGCGCCTGGCCCGGGCGGGGCCCTACTACACCCCGCGCCCCCTTGACTACGAGGGCTTGCTCGCCCTCATCCTCGAGCAGCCCGGGGAGTCGCTCCGCTGCATCGCTGTGTACCACGTGGGGGAGCTGGGCCTGGGGTCGCTGCGCGGTCGGGTGGAAACCCTGCGTCGGGGGGAGCCCGGCTTCTTCCTCTCCCGCGTGGCCGACCACGCGCTCAGGCTCCTGTCCGGACCGGAGGGTGGCACCCTCGCCCATGCTTGATACCCCCCACGCGGTCACGGGCCTGGAGCGGATCCTCTTCTTCAAGAGACTGCCCAACCTCGCCGACCTGCCCGCGGCCGAGCTGACGGTGATCGCGGACCATGCCGCGGAACGCTTCTTCACGAAGGGCAGCCCCATCCTCCGCGAGGGGGAGCCGGTGGGGGCGGTCCACCTTGTCGTGGAGGGCGAGGTGGAGGTCCGGCGCCGAGATAAGCCCCTGGGCCGCTTCGGTCCCGGGACCGGCTTGGGTGGCCTGGGTCTTTTCGCCCGCGACACCGAAGGCTGGGACGTCACCGCCGTCGCCGACACCTTGACCCTGGAGCTGGAGGCGGACGCCCTGCTGGAGGTGTTCGAGGACCGGTTTCCCATCCTCCTTCATGTGTTGCGGAACACCTGTCGGCAGCTCCTCGATCTCCTGGTGCGCAGGGAGGTGGATCCCCGGCGGGGGATCCCTCCCGCCCCACCCTTGCCGCCGGGGGGGCGCGACCTGGACCTGGTGGAACGCATCTTCTTCCTCCGGCAGATGCTGCCCTTCCAGAGAAGCAGCATCAACGCTCTCTTCGAGCTCTCGCGCGGCCTCACCCAGGTTCGCTTTCCGCCCGGGGTCACCCTCTGGCGGGAGGGGGAGTCCTCCCCCGGCATCTATCTGATCCTGGCCGGCAACGTGAGCGCGGTCTCGGTGGCCCGGGGCCTCCAGTTCCGGCCCGGCCCCGGCTATCCCCTGGGTTCCCTGGAGGCGGTTTCGGGGTCCCCCCGCTGGTACGACGCCGTGACCGAGACCCCCCTCGTCGCCCTGCAGGGGAATGCGGAGGCCCTCATCGACGTCTTCGAGGACAACTTCGAGATGGCCATGGACTACCTGGCCATGGTGGCCCGGGGCCTGCTCCGCATCCTGGAGGCCGAGGGGCGGGGGGGCGCCACGGAGCCCCCCATGTAGCCGCACATCGTCAGAGCCCGAGGGTCCAGATGCAAGCCGCCCGAAGGAGCTCGACTCCGAGGGCCACCCCCACTTGTCGAAGTTGCGGGTCAAGGTGGGTCTGTTCTAAGCTATCCTTCTTCGTTGTTGTGAGGAGGCCTTATGAGTGATGATCGCGGTGCGGGCGCTTCGGGAATCATCCTTTCGTTCCTACTGGGGGGCCTGGCGGGTGCGGCCTTGGCCGTCCTGTTCGCCCCCCGCTCCGGCGAGGAGACCCGGGAGCTCCTAGAGGGAAAGCTCCGGGAGAGTGCCGAGCGGGGGAAGCACCTCCGGGATCGGGCGGTCAGCAAGAGCCGCGAGACCCTGGAGGACGCGGCCGAATACCTGGACAAGCAGAAAGAGAGCCTGGAGAAGCGGCGGGACCGGCTGGCGGCGGCGGTGGAGGCCGGTCGCCAGGCCTATCGCGACGAGAAGGAAAAGATGTAACGACCCCGGGGGCGGAGTAGGGGCGAGCGGGAGAGGGGCGAGAGATGGACTCCTGGATGGTGTTCTTCCTGGGCGTGATCGCGTTGTCATCGCTCGTCCAGGCCGTCTTCTTGATCGGGCTCGCGGTGGGGGGGCGGCGTGTGGCCCGCCGCCTGGACGACATGCAGAAGGCGATCGATCGGGAGATCCGCCCCAGCCTCGACAACCTCTCGCGCATCACCCGGAACCTCGCGGAGATCGCCGACCTGGCCACCCTGCAGGCGCGCCGGGTCGATGATGTGCTGGCGGACACCGTGGACAAGATCGAGGAAGCCTCGGACATGATCCGCCGTGTGATCCTGCGCCCGCTGGGCCCGCTCGTGGACGTAGCCGCTTTCTTGAAGGGGCTTCGCCGGGGCGTTCAGGTCTACCGGAAGCTGCGCGGGCTCGAGTCCCAGGGCCGCGGCTCCTCCCGCCGCTACGCCGACGAGGACGAGCACCTGTTCATCTGACGTTCAACGGAGACCCCTTCAGGGCCTCCGGCGACCTCAGCGGGAAGGCCCGGGCCGGGTTGAGCCCTCCCGCACCCGGCGGGCAATGGTGCGCTCGAGGCGTGCGCGCTCATCGGGGGCCAGGTCGCCCGTCCCCACTCGGACCTGGGCTTCCGCGCGGTCGGTAATCACGAGCGCCCGCGCGCCCGTGTCCACCCGGGTCACGTCCCCCCAGGCGATGCTGGTCGAGCCCAGCGGGCCACCCAGGGTGATGCCGGTCTCGCCCGCCTCCAGGCGATAGGCCAGGAGGTGAAGGCCGAGGAAGAGGCCGGCCACGGCCAGAGCGGCCCCGCCCAAGCGCAGGAGCCGGTTGCGGAGGAGGACGGCCAGGAGCGCAGACGCCACGGCGGCGAGGAGGGCGGCCGCTCCCCGCGGCCACGGGTAGTCGATGCGCAGGCCGGCGTTGAACCAGGTGACGCGGGCCGGGCCGAAGGCCAGCCCGGCCCCGGCCAGGATGGCCGCGCCCAGGAGCCCGAGCGCAATTCGGCGGCGCCACATCACGCCGATTCTGTCATGACCGCCGCCTCCCCGTATCCCCGATCCGGGCGGGACGGGAGGGGGGCCTGCGGGCTCTTAACGACTCAGTCGATGGCGGTCGGGAACTCCCGTATGGAGACCAACGACCCACTCCCTGCGAAGAGCGGGGGTCCGTGCGCAGCCACCGCCAAGGTCGAAGGGCCGTCCCGGGGCCCATGGTATAAGGCCGTGTGCCCCTCCTGGCTCTCGCCCTCCTCCTAGCTCTCCCCCCGCCCGCTCCTCCCTCCGGCCTCCGCCTCGGCGCGAGCGTGCGCCCGTTGCGCGAGGCCGTCGACCTCCGTATCGTGCCCAGCGCCGAGCGCTTCTTGGGGACGGTGGACATCGACCTCGAGCTTCGGGAGGCGACGTCCACGCTCTGGTTGAACGGGACGGGGCTGGAGGTCAGCGCCGCCCGCCTGGAGTTCAGCCGCAAATCCCGTGTGGCTCGGGTCGTTCTCGAGGAGGACCGGCTGGGCTTCTCCTTCGAGCGCGCGGTGGGGCCGGGCAAGGTACGCCTGCACATCGAGTACCGCGGGTCGCTGAGCGCCACCGCGACCGAGGGGCTCTTCCGGCGGCGGGACGGGGACGAGTGGTATGTGTTCTCGCAGTTCGAGCCCACCGACGCCCGCCGGGCGTTCCCTTCCTTCGACGAGCCCTCCTTCAAGATCCCCTGGCGGCTGACCCTCCACGTCCGCGAGGGGGACGTGGCCGTCTCCAACATGCCCGTGGTGGGGACGGTCTCGGAGAAGGACGGCTTGAAGCGGGTGGACTTCGCAGAGACTCCACCCTTGCCCAGCTACCTCCTGGCCGTCGGGGTCGGCCCCTTCGAGATCGTGGACGCGGGGGTGGCGGGCCGGAAGCACACCCCCCTCCGCATTCTCACCGCCCGCGGCCGGACCGGCGAGGCGGCCTGGGCGGCCACGACCACGCCCCGTCTCCTCGAGCGGCTGGAAGAGTACTTCGACCTGCCCTACCCCTACGACAAGCTGGACCAGCTCGCGGTGCCGGTGACGATGGCTTTCGGGGCCATGGAGAACGCCGGCCTGGTCACGTACGCGGAGGGGCTCCTCCTCCGCAAGCCGGAGGAGGAGAGCATTGCCTTCCGCCGGCTCTACGCCGACGTCTGCGCGCACGAGCTGGCCCACCAGTGGTTCGGCGACCTCGTCACCCTGACCTGGTGGGACGACGTGTGGCTGAACGAGAGCCTCGCCAGCTGGATGGGCACGAAGGTGATCGAGGGCTGGAAGCCGCAATGGGCAGCGAGAGCGGCCCAGGTAGTCTCGCGCCGAGAGGCCATGCAGCAGGATCGCCTGGCCGGGGCGCGGCGGATCCGCCAGCCAATCGTCACCAAGCACGACATCGTGGACGCTTTCGACTCCATCACCTACGTCAAGGGGGAGGCGGTGGTGAGGATGTTCGAGTCCTGGCTCGGGGAGGACGTGTTCCGGAAGGGGGTGCAGCGCTACCTGGGGCGGCACGCCTGGGGCAACGCGACCACCGCGGATTTCCTGGCCGCGCTGAGCGCCAAGGCGGGCCGGGACGTGGGCCCCGCTTTCTCGACCTTCCTGGACCAGCCGGGCATCCCCCAGGTGTCGGTGGAGCTCGTCTGCGCGCCGGGGGGGGCCCCGCGCCTGCGGCTCCGCCAGGAACCCTATCGACCCCTCGGCTCCGGGGGGATCTCCCGGCCCACGTGGCAGGTGCCGGTCTGCGCCCGCCCCGGCCCGGACGGAAAGGCGAGCCGCGCCTGCACCCTGCTCACGGAGGCGACGGGTGAGCTGGCCCTGGACGGGACGGCGTGCCCGGACCTGGTGGTGGCGAACGACGGCGAGGTCGGCTATTACCTCACCCGGTACCCGCGCGAGCTCCTGCGCCCGCTGCTCGCGAGCGGCGCGCGCGGCCTGACCGCGGCCGAGCGCGTCGGCTTCCTGGGTAGTGTCGAAGCCCTCACCCTCAGCGGCGACCTCCCCGCGGCCGAGGTCCTCTCCTTCCTGCCCGCCGCCGCCCGCGATCCCGACCGCCACGTAGTGGAGACCGCGGTCGCCGTCGCCCGAAGCGTGGGGGCGCCGCTCTGGGGGGAGGGCTCGCGGCCGCTCTTTGCCCGCTTCCTGCGCGACACCTTCGGGGAGCGCGCCCACGGCCTGGGCTGGAAAACCCGATCCGGGGATGACGAGGACACCCAGTTCCTACGGCGCACTCTTCTTTCCCTCGTCGCCCTGGAGGGGGAGGACGAGGGCCTGGGCGCGGAGGCGGTCGCGCTCGCCCCGCGCTGGCTCTCCGAGCCCAAGGCTCTGGACCGCGACATGGTGGGTGTGGTGCTCCAGGCCGCCGCCCGCCGGGGCGACCCCGCCCTCTTCGAGCAGCTCCGCGCGGCTGCCCTCGCCGCCACGGACCGGGAGCGGCGACGAGAGCTCTTGCATGCGCTGGGCGCGTTCCCCGATCCGCCACTCCTGGATAGGGCGCTGTCCCTCACCCTGGGCGAGGGCCTAGATCCCCGGGAGTCGATCGAGATCGTCTGGAGCGCGGCCCAGGGGGCAAAGACCAGGGCCGAGGCGTATGCCTTTGTGAAGGCCCACTTCCAGGCCCTGACCGCGCGACTGCCCCCCGACTTGAGCGCCCTCCTGCCCCAGGCGGGCGCCTCGCTCTGCACGGCCGCGGAGGCGACGGACCTGGAAGCGTTCTTCCGCCCGCGGGCCGGTGATTTCCCGGGTGGCCCGCGGGTTCTCGACAGCGTGGTGGAGCAGGTCCGGTTCTGCGATGCGTTCCGGAGCGCCCAGCAGGCGAGCGCGCTCTCCTTCCTGTCCGGGCATGGGGGCCGCTGAGAGACCGCCGCGGGGGCTAGGCGCGACCCCGCCTCAGAGGCGACCGGACTTGTGCTCGCTGCCGTCGAAGGAGAGGAGCCGGCCGCGGCCCTCCTCCGCGGTCTCGATGTGGACGGGGCGGCGCCACAGCCGGTGAAGGTTCTTCAAGGTGTCCTTGGCCTTCTCCAGGTCCAGGGGGATGCCCTCGAAGCGGTGCTTTAGGTAGAGTTCCCCCCGGTTGCCGTAGTTCGCGTCCACCACATGGATGATGGGTTGGCCCAGGTTGGTGAGGGAGAAGAGAAGGCGTTCCTTGACCTTGCGCCAGTCCCGGCTCACGATCACGTGCTTGCCGGCCCGCGAGTCGTAGCCGTAGACGTAGAGCTTGAGCCTCTCGCAGAACTCCTCATCCAAGAAGGCGTCGATGAAAGTGACGTCGTTGTAGATCTTGCGCACCTCGAAGATCTTCTGCCGGCCCAGTCCCAGCTTGTGGTCCCAGCGGCGCCGGGCCTCCAGATCGTCGCAATCCTCGTACTCCTTGCCGAACCTCCCCTTGTTCCAGCGGTTCTCGATCTCCCGGAAGAGCTCGATCCCGATCTTGTAGGGGTTCATCCTTCCCGGGGTCATGGCCAGGGTTCCCGAGTGATGGTCGGCGAAGTCCACCACCTCGGAGTCGGTCAAGGCCCGCTGGGTCATGATCGTGCTGTGCCAGAAGCTCGCCCAGCCCTCGTTCATGATCTTGGTCATGCCCTGGGGGGCGAAGTAGTAGGCCTCATCGCGGACGATGGCGAGGACGTCGTGCTCCCAGTTCTCGAGGGGGCCGTGCTCGAGCAGGAACTGGAGCACGTCCTGCTGGGGCTCCTCCGGGACCAGCCGCCTTTTCTTGGCCCTCTCCGCGAGCCGCACCTTCTGCTCCTCGAGGAAGGCGGGGGGATTGATGTAGGGCTCCATGTAGCCCTTGCTGCGCAGGCGGGGGACCTCCTTCGTCTCCTCCTCTTCGGCCAGGCCGGGCCGGGGCCGCTCCCGCTTCTCCTTGCGCTGGATGAAGTCCGCGTGGTAGTCGATGAGGTTCTCCAGGCTCAGGCAGGCGTCGATGAAGTCCTCCACCGGCTCCAGGCCGTGGCGGTCGATGTAGGACCGGACCCGGGTCGCGTGGTTCGCCATGTCGTCGATCATCCGGCGGTTGGTCTCGCTGAACCAGTAGTTGTTCTTGAAGAAGTCGGCGTGGCCGAAGACGTGGGCCATGACCAGCTTCTGCTCCACCGCCGCATTCGCTTTCATGAGGTAGGCGTATACGGGGTTGTTGTTGATGACCAGCTCGTAGATCTTGGAGAGGCCGTAGGAGTAGCTCTTGCTGAGCTCCTCGTACTCCATCCCGAAGCGCCAGTGGGGGTAGCGGGTGGGGAAGCCGCCGTAGCTTGCCACCTCGTTGAGCTGGTCGTAGTCCAGAACTTCGAACACGACGTCGTAGAAGTCGAGGCCGTATTCGCGGGCGTAGCCTTCGATCTCCCGCCGCCAGCGGTCGAGGTCCGCGTTCAGGTTCATTGGGGGAGCGGGGGGTCGGCATCCCCCCCGACCCCGGGGCCGCCCCCGGGGGAGAGCACGGGTGGCGCGAGGAGGCGGGCGCGCTCGCCCCCCCACCTCGCGAGTGACGGCCCGCTCCTCACAGCCCCTTGCCCAGGAAGCGCTTTATGGCGTCGTAGATCTCGTCCTTGTCCCGGATCTCGCTGGTGACGATCTGGGGCTCCCCGGGGAAGGCCTCCTCCAGGTCGGTCTTGAAGCGGCCCCCGCCGTAGGAGGAGCGGACCTGGCCGAAGCAGAAGAGGTTCAGCTTGGGCAGCAGGTCCCGGCGCAGGATCTCCAGGCAGAGGTCGGTGTCCCGGCTGTCGCTGTTCTCCCCGTCCGAGAAGTGGAAGAGGTACACGTTCCAGGCCTCGGGATGGAAACGGGTGTCGATGATCTGGTTGACCAGCTCGTAGGCGGTGGAGATCTTGGTGCCCCCGCTCTCCCGCAGGTGGTAGAACGTGTGGGGATCCACCTCCTTGGCGAAGGCCTCGTGGACCACGTAGACGTTGTCCAGGCTCTTGTACTGGCTGCGCAGCCAGGTGTCGATCCAGAAGGAAGCCACGCGCACGATCTCCTTCTGCTGGTCGCCCATGCTCCCGCTCACATCCATGCAGAAGATGATGACGGCGTTGGACTCCGGCACCTCGCGCAGGTGCCAGGAGCGGTAGCGGCGGTCCTCGCGGATGGGTACGATGACGGGGTTGCCGGGGTCGTAGGTGCCCATGGCGATCTGGCGCTTCAGGGCCTCCCGGAAGGTGCGCTTGAAATGGCGCAGCGTCTCCGGTCCCACCTTGCGGATGTTGGAGTACTTCACCTTCTCGACCGGGATCACCCGCCGCCCCCGGGGCTGGATCCGGGGCAGCTCCAGCTCCTCCCCCAGGATGGAGGCCAGCTCTTCCAGATTGACCTCCACCTCGAGGATGTGCTCGCCCTGGGCGGTTCCGGGAGCGCCCTCCAAGGGATCCCCCACGTCCCCCTCCCCCTGGCCCACGCCCCCCGCTTCCCTCCAGCTGAAGCGGAAGCGCGGGATCTCGATCTGGGGGATGGGGATGGAGACCAGGTGCTTGCCCTGGCGTCCGATCAGCTCGCCCTGGGTCAGGTACTTCCGAAAATCCTTTTTGATGATCCCGCGCACGATCTGTTTGAAGCGCTTGACGTCGCGGTCGATCTTTCTGAGCATGGCGGTCACGACAATTCCGTCGGGGCGGGGGGCGGGGTGCCCGCGGCGCGGGGGGCGGGGGAGGGAAGAGTGAGCCCCGCGGGGGAGGCGCGGCATCCCCGGTCGGTTGCTTCCTGGGGCCGTGCCCTCACCGCTGTTTGGTGTCCCCCCGGGCGAAGATCGAGGCCACGTAGTTCAGGACGTCGGTCGCGCAGACGTCGCAATAGCCGTAGTTCTTGATGAGACGGCCCTTCACGATGTCGATCTTCTCCTGGGTGTCCCGGTCCACCACGCTCGAGACCAGGCTGGTCAGCTTTATGGAGTCCTTCTGGTCCTCGAAGAGCTTCAGCTCCAGAGCCTTCTGCAGGCGTTCGTTGGTCTTGTAGTCGAACTGCTTTCCTTCCAGGGCCAGGGCCGCGATGTAGTTCATGATCTCGCGTCGGAAGTCGTCCTTGCGGCTCTCCGAGATGTCGATCTTCTCCTCGATCGAGCGCATGAGCCGTTCGTCGGGGTCGTCCTCCTGCCCCGTGAACTTGTTCCGCACCTTCTCGTGGAAGGTGTAGGCCTTGATGTTGTCCACGTAGTTCCCGCAGAGGCGGGCGATGGCCTCCTCGTCCGCGGAGATGGCCTTCTGCACCTCGTTCTTCACCACGTCCTCGTACTCCTGCTTGACCATGGAGAGCAGCTCGCGGTAGCGCTTGCGGATCTCCTCCCGGGTGATGAGGCTGTGGTGGGAGAGGCCGGCCTCCAGCTCGTTCAGGACCATGAAGGGGTTCACGCAGGTGCCGGTGTCGTCGCGCACGAGGGCGTTGGAGATCTTGTCCTGGATGTAGCGGGGACTGATCCCGTCCATGCCTTCCCGGGGGGACTCCTCATGGAACTCCTTGATGTTGTCCTCCGTGAAGCCGGGCAGGGTCTTGCCCCCGTATAGCTTCATCTTCTGGATGAGGGTGATCTGGGCCTTCTTGGGCTCCTCCAGCCGGGTCAGCACCGCCCAGATGGCCGACATCTCGATGGTGTGGGGAGCGATGTGCTTGCCCGTGATCTGGCGCTCGTTGAAGTCCCGGCTGTAGATCTTGACCTCCTCCTTCCACACCGTGTTGTAGGGGATGTCGATCTTGACCGTGCGGTCCCGGAAGGCCTCCATGAGCTCGTTGTTCTGGAGCTTGCGGTATTCCGGCTCGTTGGTGTTGTGGCAGACCACGTTGCCGACCCCGCAGACAAAGTTGTGAAGCCCCTCGCACTCGATGTCGTAGACCCATTCGCCGAAGACGGCCCGCCGGTGGAGCCGGGCCTGGAAGGTACGGGGGCGGCCTCCCATGCGGCCTTCGCCGGAGGCGAAGCGGATGCGGTAAGCCGGCTCGTGCCCGGGCCGGTGGTGACGATGAACGCGGTAGTCATGCCCGAGGAGGCTGGCCAGGGTTCCCACCTGGGCGGCCAGCATGCGCGAGACCGTCTTGTATTCGAAGAGGCGGGCGCGGTAGGCGGGAGAGGCGGTTCTCCTCGCTTCCCGCGAGAGCCGGCGCCGGCCGTCGGTCCGCATCAGCTCTTCGAAGGCGTGGCCCAGAAACTCGTCGGGGAGGTCGAACAGGAAGTCCGGCAGCCGCTTGTTCTCCGACCCTTCCCCGCAGTGATGCTTGGCCAGGGCGGCGATGGCCGGCGAGCCGAGGGTGAGCCGCCAGGCGGAGTCGGACTTGGCGCCGGAATCGATCGAGCCGCCGGCGCTGCTGATCCGGGCGAACGCCGCCCGCACCCGCATGAGCTCCTGGCGGTCGGCTTGGCTGATCACGATGCCGCCGTTTCCGCCGTCGACATGCCCCTCCGTCGCATACCACACGAGGACCGTGATCAGGTCCTTGAGGGTGGCGGCGTCCCGCGCGGTGTGGTAGACCGCTTGGACCTCGGTCGCGTGCCGCGGGAGGCTCCGCGCCCACCGCGGACCGCAGGGCCGCGTCAGGGGGCCGCCGACCGTGACGCGGACATCGGAACGCACGAACCCGGGCACACCGGCCAGGGCGTCCATCAAGAGAGCGCGCTCGGGGGCGAAGCCGAGCAGGGTCCGCGCCGCCATGATCTCGCCCCGCTCCTCCGGATAGAATGTCGTTCCCCCCCGGCCGTAGATCGAGTGGTTCGGCGTGGTCTCGACCACCCCCCACTTCTGGTCCGTGGTCAGCATCTCCCCCGTGAAGCGGTGGCGAAGGAGGGACCGCACGGGGGTCCAGCGCGTCCCCCCATCCTCGAAATCGTGGGCCAGGACCTCGAGCCCCGCGCAGTTCCCGTGCAGCTGGCCGTAGAGGTCGGCCATGGTGGCCCAGCCGATCGCGCCCCGGAAGCGGTAGGGCACCGGCTCCTCTCCGGACACGCTGTGCCCGAGGATCACCTCGTCGATGTCGGTCTGGGGAAACTTCTTGGGCTTGATCTTGTGCTCCTGGGAGGCGCCCAGGAGGTCGTAGAGGAAGGCCACGTCGAGCTTGAGGATCTCGATGAACTCGATGATCCCGCGGTTGGCGATGTTCAGCTCCCCGTCGAAGTTGAAGGCCCGGGGGTCGGTGTCGGAGCCGTACTCCGCGATCTTGCGGTAGTTGAGGTCGCCCGTGAGCTCGGTGGAGTCCTGGTTCTTCTCGTCCTTTGGCTGGAAGGTGCCGATGCCCACCCGGTCCTTCTCGGAGAGGATGAGCCGCCGCACCACCACGTGGCGCGTGGCCCGGTCCCAGTTGCCGTCGTAGCTCGTCATCAGGTCCTGGTAGATCTTGCGGCAGAAGGGGCAGAGGTTGCCCGTGGGCCCGATCCGGTAGTCCTTGGCGCCCAGCCGCCGGTTCACCTCGGTGTAGACCGCCTCCTGGGTCTCGAGGGGGATGAGGTGCAGGGGGTCCTCGTGCATGGGGCACCACTGCACGGCCTCGGGGTTGATGGACGCGGGGTCCGTCCTCCAGCCGTAGGTGTAGAGCGCCCCCTCCTTCTGGTTCGAGTAGACCTCGGTCCCCTTCTTGAGGAGGCGGGCGATGGTGGACTTGGAGGAGCCGACCGGCCCGTGCAGGAGCAGGATTCGCTTCTCCGTGCCGTAGCCGTAGGCCGCCGATTTCACGTTGTTGACCAGGCGCATGAGGGGGGCATCCAGTCCGAAGACCGCGTCCCGTCCGCTGTCGATGGGGTCGTCGAAGATCCGGTAGTGGATGTGCTTCTCGTGGTGACGGGTGTACTCGACGACCCCGTAGGACAGGATCATGTCGTAGAGCCGCTGGTAGCTGTTGCGGGCCACCCGGGGATTCGAGATCACGATCTCGATGTATTCGGAGAACCCGCCCGCCCAGTGACGTTCCCGGTAGCCCTGGAGGTCCTGCTTCTGCCGGATGAGGTTCAGGAGTGCTTCCGCCCCGGCGACTCCCATCGTGGTCCCCCTCCTGGGGTCGCCGTGGCCGGTCAGGGCGCGGCAGCCCCGATCCTGGGAGCGGCACGCTCCCGGGTTGAGAGTACGGGATTTGGGGGGGGCCTGACAAGGCCGATTATGGCGGGGCCCGCGCGCCTTGACGCGGGGCGGCCGGCGCGACACACTGGCGGCAGGGGGAGAAGGGGGGAAATGGGCCGAAAGACGATTTCCGTCGACCGCTTCGTGGAGACCCTGCGCTCGTTCCAGAACGAGCCCATCACCCGCGACCGCATCCTCAACTATCTTCGGGAGACGGCGGTCGACCGTTCCTCCCTCGATCCCTTCGTGCACTTCCTCCCCGACGCCTATACCCGGAACCTGATCCACCGCGACGAGCTCATGGAGGTGATGGCCGTCTGCTGGGGGCCCGGGCAGCGCACCGTCATCCACACCCACAACGGACAGCTCGGGTGGATGAGCGTGGAGCGGGGGGCTCTGGCCGTCATCAACTACAAGTGGCTCGGCTGCAACGCGTCCGACAATCAGAACGTGGTCGGCATGGACTGTCTGGCGGGGGCCACCGAGCTGGACATCGACCGCCGCGAGGTGCAGGAGTGCTTTCCGGGCGGGCCTGTGAACACGGTGGACAAGGTCCAGACCATCCACCAGGTGGTGGTGCAGGGCCGGGAGCCGGTGATCTCCCTTCACGTCTATAGCCAGCCCATCGACTCCTGCGTGGCCTTCGACCTGGAGAAGCGGACCTGCTACCGGCGGACCCTCTCTTTCTACAGTCGTTACGGCCAAGTCTCGGTGAAAGAGGGCGACCTCGCGCCCACCCCCCTCCGCCCATCCCCCGCCGACTAGCCCCCGACCGCCCCCGTTTGACTCCCTTCTCCGCCTGACTCATCATCCCGCGGAGCCACCCCCCTCCCATGGCCCAGATCCTCGTCATCGACGACGATCCGCACGTGGCCCGCGCCCTTTTGGAAATCCTGGGCCGGCACGGGTTCTCGGGCGAGCGGGCGGAGTCGGGGGAGCAGGGCCTAGACCGCCTTTCCCACGACCCCTTCGATCTCGTGCTCCTCGACCTCCGGCTGCCAGGCATGAACGGCTTTGAGACCTGCCTGCGCTTGCGGGAGGCCCACGGACCCTCCCTGCCCGTGGTCATGCTCACCGCCTTCGGCGACGCGGCCGCCCTGAGACAGGGCTACGAGGCGGGGGCCGACGACTTCCTGCAGAAGCCGGTGGACACCGCCGCCCTCATCCTCAAGGTTCGGGCCTTCCTCCGCATCAAGGGCCTGCACGACGAGATGCTGCGGAACCGGGAGGAAGCCCAGGCCCGGGCTCGCGACCTGGCTCTGCTCCATGAGGTAGGCCGCGACTGGTCGCTCATTGCCGAGCCGGAAGACTTCAACCGGATGGTGACCCAGCGCTTGGCCGCGCTCATCCACGCCCCGGTGTGCGGGATCGCCCTCTATGACCCTTCCACGCGCACCATGGGCTTGGCTCTGCCCGTCCACGGACTGGGGGATGAGGTCGCGCGCCAGCTGCGCTACGTGATGAAGCCGGAGTACCGCAGCCTCTGGAACTTCCGCAACGGGCGTCCCTACCTCAGCAACCGCGCGGCGTCCGACCCCCGGCTGATCCCGGAGATGGTCGAGCTCTCGGGCGCGGAATCGGTGGTGCTGGTGCCCATGCTCTCGGAGGGGCACGTGCTGGGGCTGCTGGTGGCCGCGAACAAGCCGGGGGGGTTCAGCGATGCCGACGCCCAGATCCTCTCCATCTTCGCGGGGCCGGCGGCTACCTTCCTGCGCAGCCGGCAGATCTTCGACCGCGAGCGGCGGCACGCCGCCCGGCTGGAGCGCCTATCCGCGCTGGCGGGGGAGATGGCGGCCATCTCCGGGCGCGCGCGCCTCATCGGCCTCACCGTGACCCGCATCCAGCAGGATCTCCCCTATGAGCGGGCGGCTTTTTACGCCCCCGAGGAGAGGGACGGCCTGCGCCTGGAGTTCGAGTCGGGCCCGGGGCTCCCCGGGCACCCCCCTCCAGACCCGGAGCTGCTGCGCTGGGCGGCGCGGGGCACCACCCCCTTGCGTCCCCATAGGAGCGCTTTCGGCTTGGAGCTGGCGGTGCCGGTGCGGGCGGGGGATCACGCCCTGGGCGTCCTCTACCTGCTGCGCTCCTCGGCCTCTCCCCTCGACGAGGAGGAGGTGAATCTCGTCTCCACCTTGGCCGGCCACCTCGCCCTGGCCTTGCGCCGGTGCGAGAGCGAAGCCGCCACCGAGAAGATGGCCCAGCAAATGGCCACCCTCTATGACCTGGGGCTGGAGACAGCCGCCCTGCGCGACCTCCGCTTCCTCTTCGTCAAGGCCACGGAGGAGGCGGGTCGGCTCATACGCGCCGACCACACCTCGGTCTTCCGGCTGAACGAGGGGGAGGGCACCCTCCGCCTCTTCGCGGCCTGGAGGCGGGAGCCGGGTGCGGACATGGAGCCCGAGCCTGTCTTTCTGCGCGGGGAGGGGATCGCGGGGCGCGTGGCCCGGGACCGGTTGCCCGTCCTTGTAAACGACACCGCCGGGCACGAGGGCTTCGTGCCCCGGAGCACCCCCGTGGCCCGGATTCTCTGCGTGCCCCTGACCCATTACGACCGCGAGCGGGAGACCCCCGCCGTGTTCGGGGTGCTGAACGCGACCCGTCAGCCCGGCTCCCTGCCCTTCGGGGACGACGACCTGGCGTACCTGACCCGCTTCGCGGGCCAGCTCTCGATCGCGGTCGCCAACGCGATGGCCTTCGCGGCGGAGCAGGAGCGCAGCGAGCAGCTCGCCCTCGTGAACGCCCTCCTGCGCGAGATCGCGGGGAACCTCTCCCGCGACCGGATCCTGGAGACGGCGGTGCGACGCATCCACGAGGCTTTCCGCTACCCCCTGGTCTCCGTGCTCGTGCCCGAACCCGACTCCGGGCTGTTCCGGGTGGCGTCGGTGGCTTGCCGCGACCCCCGGCCCGAGGGCTGGGCCAGCTATCCCCTGTCCCACGGGACCTGCGGGCGCGCCCTGCAGGAGAAGCGGACCATCCTCATCCCCGACGTGGCGCGGGAGCCCGGTCACGTCCCCTGGATGCCGTCCATGAAGAGCGGGCTGACCGTGCCCATCCTCTCCGGGGACGAGGTGGTGGCCCTCCTGGACCTGGAGAGCGACCTCGTCCAGGCCTTCGACCGGGGCCAGATCATCACGCTGGAAACCCTGGCCGACGGGATCGGCATCATCCTCCGCAACGCCGAGCTCTACCACACCCTCGAAGAGACCAACGCCAAACTGGTGGAGCTGAGCCGCATGAAGAGCGAGCTCCTCAACATCGTGGCCCACGACTTTAGGGCCCCCCTCTCGGGGATCCTCGGCTATGCGGAGCTCCTGGAGTGGAAGCCGGAGGCCCCCCCCGAGGACCGCGTGGAGCGGGCGCAGGCCATCATCCGCTCCGCCACCCACATGGCCAACCTCATGGACAAGACGTTGAAGACCGCGCGCCTGGAGACGGGCCACTTCTCGTTCGACTTCGGCCTCGTGGATCTCGTGACCAAGGTGCTGGAGGTGGGGAGGCGCTTCCCGGAAGAGCCCGGCCACCCGCTGCGCGTGCAGGCCCCGGAGTTCCCGCTCCCCTGCTGGGCGGACGGGGAACGGGTGACGGAGGTGCTGGAGAACCTGGTCGCCAACGCGTTGAAGTACTCGCCGGGGGGCGGGCCCATCGGCCTCAACGTGTGCGCGGAGGGGGACACCGCCGTGATCAGCGTGTCCGACCGGGGGATCGGGATCGCCCCCACCGACATCGCCCGACTGTTCCGGCCCTTCTCGCGCGTCCGCGACCAGTGCACCCAGGGCATCGAAGGGTTCGGGCTCGGCCTCTACATCTGCGAGCGGATCGTGAGGGCGCACGGCGGTCGCCTGTGGGTGGAGAGCACGCCCGGGGAGGGCTCTACGTTCTCCTTCTCCCTCCCCCTCTTCGGGGCCGCCGCCCAGACCCGGGCTCCCCTCGTGCTCGTGGCCACGGGGGACGCACGCACCCGGCGGCAGGTCCGGCGGGCCGCGGAGGAGCTCGGCTACGGCATTCACGAGGTCGCGGACGGGGTGGAGGCGGTCGAAGCCGCCATCCGCCTGGTCCCCTCCGCGATCGTGCTGGACCGCATCCTGCCCCGACTCCGGGCCGAGGAGGTGGCCGAGCGGCTGCGGGACAACGACGCCACCGTCTCCCTTCCGCTCTTTGCCCTGGCTGCCCGCGAAGACCTGGGTGCCCAGGCGGCTCTGTTCCGGGCCTGCGTGCCCAAGCCCCTGGACCCCAAGGTCCTGACCGCGGCCCTGAAGAGCCTGGGGAGCCGAGTTCCCTGGAGCGCCTGATCGAACGCCACTCCGAGCGGCCGGTTCGCCCGGACCCGAAGCGGCCCCGCGACTCCCACGAAACGGGGCGGGAAACCCTCCGATCCCTCGCGGTCGGCGGCGGCACGCGTGAAGGACACGTCGAGGATCTCTGCTCGGAGCGCTTGATCAAACGCGACCCCCGGCAGCCGGTTGCGACCGAGCAGAGGCTGCCCAAGGCCCTTGGACGTGATTCGGCGTCGGTTCGCGCTTGGGGGGCATTCTGACTCGCCCACATGACGGGCGCTACGGCCAGGAGGGCCGAAGGTTAAGCACGTGGAGCGTCGAGACCCCCGCCGACGTTTGGCGGACGCCGCGGGAAGCGTGAACGGCACGTCGAGAACGCCGACTCCGACGAAGGGAATCGAATCCCTCCTTATCGCCCTCGGAGTGGGGAAGGGGGACGTGGTCGCGGTGGCGGGGGCAGGCGGCAAGACGACCCTCGTCTTTCGGCTCGCCGCGGAGGCGCGAGCGGCCGGCCTGCGGGTGCTGGTCACCACCACAACTCACATGGGCACGCTCCCCCGGGACGTCACTGGCCCGGTGGTGATGGAGGCGGACGGGGCCACGGAGGCCGCGCTCGAGGAGGCGCTGGAGCGGGAGGGCCGGGCCACGCTGCTCGGTCGCGCCCTGCGATCGGACAAGATCGAAGGCGTCCCCGCGGAGCGCGTCGACGCCCTGGCTCGCCTGGCGGAGGTGGTGCTCGTGGAGGCGGACGGGGCCCGGGGGCGCTCGTTGAAGGTTCCCGCCCCCCACGAGCCGGTCGTCCCCCGCTCCACCACCCTGCTCGTGGTCGTGGCCGCCATCGACATTCTGGGCCGACCTCTCGGCAACGAGAACGTGCATCGGTTGGAGCTCGTCCTCGCTGCCACCGGCAAAGCGGCGGGGGACCGGGTCGACGAAGAGACCCTGGCCGCCGCCCTCCGCTGCCCCGGTGGTTATCTGTCCCGGGTCCCCAAGGGCGCGCGCCCCGCCGTGTTCCTGAACAAGGCGGAGGACCAGGGGGCCGCGGGGCCGGCCGGGCGGGTCGCTCGTCTCCTCCTGCCCGCCTACGACCGCGTGGTGGCGGGGAGTGCGCGCGGCGGCCCCGCCTGGGTCTGGCCCTGATCTGCTATTCTCGTGCTCAGGCGCTATGAGGGAAGTCTTCGAAGCCGCGCTCAGAGCGGAGCAGACGGGGGAGCCGGCAGCCCTTGTCACCGTGGTCTCGACCGAGGGCTCGACGCCGCAGAAGGCGGGGGCCAAGATGGTCGTCTACGGGGATGGACGCATCGTGGGGACCATCGGGGGCGGGTGCCTGGAGGCGGAGATGACCGGGCGCGCCCGGCAGTGCATCTCCAACCGGCGCGTGCAGATGGCGTCCTACGACCTCACCCCGGACCAGGCGGGGGAGGATGGCCTGGTCTGCGGGGGGAGGATGCAAGTGTTCATCGAGCCCATCGAGGGGACGCCCACCCTGTGTCTGTTCGGGGCGGGACACGTGGCCCAGCCCCTGGCCCGGATGGCCAAGGCGGTCGGGTTTCGGGTCGAGGTCGCCGACGACCGGTTGAAGTTCGCGAACCGCGAACGCTTCCCGGAGGCCGATCTCATCGTGGTCGAGGATTTTGTGGCTGCGGCCTCGAAGATGACTCTGGGCTCGAATTCCTATGCCGTGGTCGTGACCCGGGGTCACAAGGGGGATGCCGACGCCCTCGCGGCCACGGTGGGCAAGGGGCTGCGCTTCGTGGGCCTTTTGGGGAGCAAGCCGAAGGTGGTCCACATCTTCTCCGCGCTCGAGGAGCGGGGGGTCTCCCGCGAGGAGCTGGCCCAGGTCCACTCGCCCTTGGGCCTGGAGATCGGCGCCACCACCCCGGAGGAGATCGCGGTCAGCATCTTGGCGGAGATGATCGCCATCCGGCGGGGCGTGGACCCGAGCCACGCGCGGTCCATGCGGATGGAGCTGCCGGGCCGCATGAGGGTCGGTAGTTAGGATCCAGTATCCCGCGTTTGCGCCAGCCACTTGATGTATTCCCTTAACTGATGTAACGTAAGCTTTCAAAGGCCCTGAATGAAGGACCTTGGACAACTTGCGTTTCTACTGATGCTCCTGGTTCCCGTCCCGACGTGGGCGGGGAAGGCGCCGAAGCTCGCACCCCCGGATCTCCCCAGCGAGCACGTCTGTCCTTCCAAGGCCTTCTCCTTCCGCACGCCCGCCGATTGGAAGGTTGAATCCGGGGGCTCGAGCCCGGAGATCGTACAGGCCCAGGGAGACAGCGTGGTTGTGCGCTTCCTGCATCGCGGGGAGGAGGCGGGCTTCGACGGCCTCCACGTCGACTGCATGGCGGAGCGCTTGTCGGGCACCCCCCTGGACTCCGAGCCGCAGGTGGAATACGAGTACGACTTCGTGAGCGGGCGTATCCGTGGTCGGCGCGCCCTCGACTCCGCATTCCGTGTGATCTACGATTCCCCCATCCTCGGTTCCCGCGAGTGGCGGCAGCGGAACATCACGCTCGTTGGAGAGGGCGAGTCCCTCTGCGTGATCGCGTTTTGCCCGATGAAGTTGTGGAAGAAATCGCCGGCGACGCGGGCCCTCTTGGACGGCGTCCTGGCCAGCATCACCCTGCGCTAATGGCCCTGAGTGTCACGCCGGTCATCCCCGCCGCCGCCCCCCGCACGAGGCGCCAGATCTGGTCGATGGGCGGGGGCAAGGGCGGCATCGGCAAGTCCCTCCTCACCGCCTCCTTGGGCTGGCAGCTGGCCCGCATGGGCAAGCGCGTGGTCCTGGTGGACGCGGACCTGGGGGGCGCCAACCTCCACACCTGCCTGGGCCTCTCCGGCCCGGAGCGGACGCTCGGGGACTTCATCCAGCGTCGGGCGGAGCGGATCGAGGATGTGCTGACGGAGACGGGGGTGCCCGGCCTGCGCCTCATCAGCGGAGCCTCCGACTTCCTGGGGGCCGCCAACATCAAGTACCAGCAGAAGGTGAGGGTCCTGAACCGCATCCGGTCCCTGGACGTGGACCTGGTGCTGCTGGACTTGGGGGCCGGGACCTCCTTCAACATCGTCGATTTCTTCCTGATCTCCGACCTCTCGCTCCTGATGGTGGTCCCCGAGCCCACCTCCATCGAGAACGGCTACCGCTTCATAAAGAGCGCCCTCTACCGCCGGCTCCGCGCCGCCGCCCCCCGGGAAGGGGTCCGCCTCATCATCGAGGCCGCGCTCGACCCCAAGAACGCGCGCGGGATAAGGACGCCCCTGGACCTCCTGGCCACGGTGGAGAAGGAGGACCCGGAGGCGGTGGGAGTGCTGAAGCGGGAGATGGCCGCCTTCCATCCCCGGTTCGTCGTGAACCAGGTCCGCGACAACGCCGACATCACCATCGGCCACCAGCTCGTCTCCGCCTGCGCCCGGCACCTGGGGGTGCGGGCCACCTACGCCGGGTACGTGCACTACGACGACACCGTCTGGCAGAGCGTGCGGCGGCGCCGCCTCTTCATGGTGGACGCGCCTGGGGCGCGGGCGGCGGAAGAGGTGCGGCAGCTGGCCCGCGGGCTCCTTCAGGGCGAGAGCCTCGCCCTGCCCTGGTAGCCGTGGAAGGCGAGACGCACTACGACGTGCTGGGGCTCGAGCCCCGCGCCTCCCGGGAGCAGGTCGAGCGGGCCTACCGCTTCTGCCTGGAGCTCTACGGAGACGGTTCGCTGGCCACGTACTCACTGCTGGAGGTGGGGGAGGTCGAGGCCGCGCGCACGCGCGTGCTCGAGGCCTACGAGGTCCTGGCCGATCCCATCCGCCGGCGGGAGTACGACCTGACCCGGGGATTGGCGGAGCCGGGCTCGCCCCTTCTTCCCTTCCCCCCTTCCCCCCTGGCGGGCGAGCCGGCGGTTCGGGACACGGCCGTCCCCGAGCTGTCCGACGTCGTGACCGGCGCCGACCTCCGGCGGGTGCGCGAGGCGCGGGGGGTCAGCCTGCGCGAGATCGCGGTCGCGAGCAAGATCGGGGTTCGCTACCTGGAGTACATCGAGCAGGACCGCTACCCGTTCCTGCCCGCCCCCGTCTATCTGCGCGGGTTCCTGCAGGAGTATGCCCGTCAGGTCGGCTTGGATCCCCGCCGCACCGCCGACGCCTATATGGCCCGGATCCCCCAGCGGGTCTGAGCCTTCCTCCGGCACCGGCCGAGCCCAAGGCGGCAGCTGGTCATCGGGCCGGGCGGACGCTCTCCGTGGGTGCCCACCATCGTCCGATGAGGGCGTAGGCGAGAATCGCGGCGGTGAGGGAAGGCAAGGTCCCCCCGATGGGCGCCGCCCAGTAGTAGACCAAGGCTCCAAGCGCCCAGGCCAGGAGCCCAGGCACGGCAAAGCCCCGCCCTTGGGCGTAAGGACCGGACGGATCGTAGAGAGCCCGGACGTCCACCTCCCCTCGCCCGAGAAAGAAGCGGCCGAGCAAGACGCCGCCCACCGGCACCAGGACCCCGCCCAGGACCAGCATGAAATCCACGTAGCGGTCGAGCCACACCCGGGAGAGGAGACCGAGGGCCGCGCCCACGAGCCCGGCTATCCAGACCGAGGCCTGCTCGCCCGCCCCGGGGAGGAGGCTCTTCCAGGCGAGGGCCGAGAGGTAGACGTTGACGAAGTTGGTGGTCAGGGTGGCGAGAGCCAGGAGTATCGCTCCCGCTGCCCCCAGCCCGACCGCTGCCATCATGGCCCCGGGATCGGTCCGGCCGGCCGCGCGGGCGGCCAGGAAGCCGAGGGGCATGAACCACGCGCTGGTCACGGCTAGGCCCAGAAACACGGCTACCGCTCCCGCGCGGGGGGAAGCGGTGTAGCGGGAGTAGTCCGCGAACATCAGGATCCAGGAGACCTGGTAGCCGATCACCACGTCTAGCCCCCTTACCCACGAGAGCCCGCCAATTCCAGCGGCCCCCCCGCCGCCCGCGGGCAGCCGCAGGCAGACGACCGTCGTCATGAGGCCGAGGGCGAGCAGGAGGGGCACCGCCACCCGGTCGGCGAGGGCGACGAGTCGGGGTCCTCCGGCCACGATGGCGGGGGCGAGGATGCCCACGCCGACGGCCCAGGCTCGCTCGGAGGACGGCCCGCCCGCGAGAGTTGCACAGGCCGAGCCCGCGATCACGTTGTTGATGGCGATCCAGGCAAAGTTGGTCACGTAGAGGAAAACGGCCACGAGGGCGGCCCCGCGGGTGCCGAGGGCGGCCCGCGCGGCCACCACCGAAGGAACCCCGAGGCGTGGCCCCACGGGGGCGAGGGCGGCCACCAGGGCCGCCCCCGCTATGCTCCCGAGGACGACCACGGCCAGGGCGGCGCCTGTGGTGAACCCCGGATAGAGGCTCGCTCCCGTGACCATCGTGGTGGCCACCAGGTTGGCCCCGGCAAAGATGAGGAAGAGATCGATCGGGGGCTGGGTGCGGCGCTCGGCGGGAACCGGCCCGAGCTCGACCGCGTTCACGCGGTTCCGCTTTGCGCGGCCCGGCTCTCCTGGATGATCTTGACCCCCACGCTGGCCCCGATGCGGTCCGCCCCCGCCTCCAGCATGGCCTGGGCCGCCTTCAGGTCCCGGACCCCGCCCGCCGCTTTCACCCCCATGCTCGGACCCACTACCCGGCGCATGAGGGCCACGTCGGCGGCGGTGGCCCCGCCGGGACCGAAGCCGGTCGAGGTCTTGACGAAGTCGGCGCCGGCCACCCTCGAAAGCACGCAGGCCTTGACCTTTTCGTCGTCCGTGAGCAGCGCGGCCTCGATGATCACCTTCACGGAGGCCCCCCGCGGATGGCAGGCCGCCACTACCCTGGCCACGTCCCGCTCCACCAGGCGGTAGTCGCGCGACTTCAGAGCCCCCACGTTCATGACCATGTCCACCTCGGCCGCGCCGTCCTCCACCACCCGCCCCGCCTCGAAGGCCTTTACCTCGGGGGGCGTGGCCCCCAGGGGGAAGCCCGCCACCGTGCAGACCCGGGTCTCGCTGCCGCGCAGGAGGTCGGCGCAGAGGCGGACCCAGGTCGGGTTGATGCAGACGGTGGCGAAGGCGTGCTCCCGGGCCTCGCGGCAGAGGGTCTCGATCTGCTCGCGGGTGGCGTCGGGCTTCAAGAGCGTGTGGTCGATGCGGCGGGCGATCTCGCGGGGATACAGGTTGACCCCCGCCTGCAGGCCGAAGCGCTCGGCTCCCTCCTGCAGAAGGTGGCCGAGAAGGTCCGGACAACACCCGCCCGCCGCCTGGTGGCAGGCGCAGGGAGGCTCCTCCGACCGGACCTGGGCCAGGACCGCGCGCACGACCGCTTCCACCAGCCGGGCATCCGTCACTTCGACCGCTCCCTGGCCTCCAGGGCCTCGATCTTCTTGACCCGCCGCCGGTGCCGCTCCTCGGTGCACTCGGTGGTGAGGAACGTCTCCACGATCTCGCGCATGCGCACGGGGTCCACGAAGCGGGCGCCCAGGGTCAGAACGTTGGCATCGTTGTGCTCACGGGCATTGCGGGCGGCGGCCGCGTCCCCGCAGGGGGCGGCCCGTATTCCCGCCAGCTTGTTCGCGGCCATGGCGGAGCCAATGCCCGCTCCGTCGACCATGATGCCGAGACGGGCCTCCCCGGCCCGGATCGTCCCCCCCACGGCGGCAGCGATATCGGGATAGTCCACCGCCGGCTCCGGAGAGAACGTGCCGAGGTCGCGGAAGGCGTATCCCAGGCGGGTCAAGTGATGCTTGACCTCCTCCTTCAGCGCAAAGCCCCCGTGATCGGAGCCCACGGCCACCGTCGTTGGGCCCGGCATCGTTGCCCCCAGCACGATGCGGACTCCCCGGGTGGCGGCCATCTCTCGAGCCCAGGGCGTCACGACCGCTCCCGCAGAGGCCAAGAGCTCGCCTCCGGGCGGCACCGCCCTCACATCGTCCGCGGTCACGACGTCCTTCATTCTTGCTCCGGGGAGGGGATGGTAGCACGCTCGGCGCCTTGGCCCGGCCGCCCTCGTGCTCGAGCGCGGCCCGTCGACAATTTATTGGATTCCCAGCATACGGCGATTTGGATCCAGCCCCCACAATGAAATGTAAGTCATTATGCCAACGTGAGTTATTCTGATATGACGACCTGGCACACGCGTTGCTCGAACATTCAGTAAGGTGTTGTCCTAAAGGACTGTCCTCGGTCAGTCGGCGAGTCTTCCGATTTGCTCGGAGGTGAGCATGAAGTTGTTCCGATGGGTGATCGCGGTGGCGGCGGTGGCCGCTATTGCCAGCCTGATCGTCCCTGCCCCCCTGGGCGCCCAGACGGTGACGGGCACCATCGACGGCCGGGTTTCCGACGAAAGCCGGGCGGCCGTTCCCGGCGCCACCGTCACGGCCAAGAACACCGCCACCGGACTCACGCGTACCGGCACGGTGAGCACGGCCGGCACCTACCGGTTGGCGTCCCTTCCCCCCGGCCGCTACGACGTCAGCGCGCAGCTGACCGGCTTCGCGACCCAGGTCATCAAGGACGTCGAGGTCCTGGTGGGAAGCGAAGCCACCGTGGACTTCACGATGAAGGTCGCGACCGTGTCCGAGATCATCACCGTGACCACCGAGACCCCGCTGATCCAGACCACGACCTCGGATATCGGGCAGGTCATCACCAGCAAGCTGGTCGAGAACATCCCCCTGAACGGCCGGAAGTTCCAGGATCTCTCCCTGCTCGTGCCCGGAACCCGGAGCTCCAACTACTACGATCCCACCAAGACCGAGGTGGGCGGGATCAGCTACGGGGGGGCGACCGGGCGCAACGTGATCGTCAGCGTGGACGGGGCGGACGACAACGACGGCGTGGTGCGCGGCCTGCTCCAGCAGTTCTCGAACGATGCCATCCAGGAGTACAAGGTCACGACCCAGCGCTACAGCGCGGAGTTCGGCCGCTCCACGGGCGGCATCGTGAACGTGGTCACCAAGAGCGGCACCAACGACTTTCACGGCGGGGCCTTCGTCTACGGCCGGAACGAGAGCTTGAACTCCAAGAGCTTCTTCGAGGACAAGCTGAACCTGCCCAAGCCGCCCTTCAAGCAGTGGCAGTACGGCGCCACTCTGGGGGGGCCGATCGAGAAGGACAAGGCCCACTTCTTCCTCTCCTATGAGCGGAACCAGCGCGACGACTACGCGACCGTGAACACGAACGGTGCCCTCCCCTCCCAGGAGGGAAGCTTCCCCCAGCCCTTCCGGAACAACTTCGTTCTCGCGAAGGTGGACTTCCAGTGGAGCGACAACAACACGCTGGTCGCCCGTTACGGCCTGGAGGACAACAGCCGCACCCACGACTTCATCGGGGGCAGCACGCTCGCCTCCTCGGGCGCCCTCAACACCAACAAGACCCACTCCGGGGTCTTGAAGAACACGACCGTCCTCGGCAACAACAGGCTGAACGAGCTGGTGCTGACCTACCAGCACTTCGAGAACAACATCACGGCCGAGGACAACAGCAAGCCCGGCATCGCGACCCCCGACTTCACGTTCGGGGCCAACCTCAATACGCCCCAGCAGACGATCCAGCAGCGCTTCCAGGTCCGGGACGACTTCTCCTTCCGCAAGGAGAACTGGGGGGGGGACCACGCCTTCAAGGTCGGGGCCGAGCTCATGAGGTCCCACTTCGGCGGGTTCTTCGTGCCCACCCTCTACGGGCTCTTTACCTTCGGCCACTCCCTCGGCAACGACCTCAACACCTATCTCAACTCCATCGCCGACAGCTTCAGCGGATCGGCGGGCAACAACAGCTTCGACGACAACTGGACCTACGTGGCCGGCTACGTCCAGGACGACTGGAAGCCCACCCGGAAGCTGACCTTGAACCTGGGGCTACGGTACGAGATCCAGTTCGGCCCCTACAGCAACCGGTTCGACACCATCGGCATTCGCGCCGTGAATGCGGCCGGGTATCCGAGCCAGCGGCAGCAGGACTACAAGGACATCGGGCCGCGGGTCGGCTTCGCCTACGACATAAACGGAGACGGCAAGGCGGTGTTGCGCGGAGGCTACGGGCGGTACTACGACGAGATCTTCCAGAACATCACCCTCTACGAGTACTGGAGCCAGATCAGCAGCCCGACCAACTTCCTCTCCTTCTCGCCCGCGCCCTTCACCCCCAACAACTACGCCGCCAACCGAGACGCGATCCGCGGCTCCTTCATCGACCCAACCTTCAAGGGGCAGCTCACGAGGCTCACCTCACCCCAGCTCGTGCAGCCCCGGGCGGACCAGTTCAACGTGGGCTTCTCCGCCCAGCCCACCCGCCAGTTCGGCTTCGACATTGACTACGTGCACGTCACCGGCAACGACGAGATCGCCCGCTGGAGGATCAACACCCCGCAAAACGTGAACACCCTCGTATCTCCGGCCGGAGTCTTCGATCCCGCGATCGGACCCATCAACGTGGAGGGCAACCGCGGCCACTCGAAGTTCGACGCGGTCTACGTCGCGCCCAAATTCCGCACCCCGAAGGCCTATCTGATCGCCACCTACACCTGGTCGAAGGCCTACAACCTGGCCAACGACTTCAACAGCCTGCCCGCCGACATCACGAACGCGAATTGGGAGCTGGACTGGGGGCCGGCGCCGAACGACATCCGTCACCGCGCCACCCTCGCGGGCGTCTTCGACCTGCCGGCCAAGTTCCAGTTCTCGACGGCGCTGCAGGCCAACTCGGGCCGGCCCGTCAACGCGCTCGCGGGGCTGGCCGGGCTCCGGGCCAACGTCCGGGCCATCGACCCCACGACCGGCCAGATGTTCTCGCGCAACGCCTTCGTGGCGGGGCCGGAGTTCATCTGCCCGAGCGGGAAGGCGAGCTGCGTTCAGGGAGGCACGGGCGGCCTCGCCTTCCTGAGCTGGGACGCTCGAGTGTCCAAGTTCATCCGGTTTGGCGGCAAGGATCAAGGCGTGGAGCTGGCCTTCGACGTCTTCAACATCACGAACCACGCCAACTTCAACACCGCCAACCCCGGCGGCTACACCAACCGCTACCCCTCGGTCAACTTCGGGGCGGCGACGGCGATCGTGCCCGACAGCCAGCGGGAGTCGCAGTTCTCCCTGCGGTTCCGCTTCTAGCGACCCCGCCTCAAGCTCCAAAGGGGGGCGGCGCACGCGCGTGCGCCGCCCCCCTTCTCTTTCCCGCCTGGGGACGCCTGCCTAGGGGGGGAGAGAAGCGAGGTGCTCCCGGGCGCGGGCCCGGATGAGCGGCCCCGTGTCCTTGGCCTCGACCAGGCGGCGGTATTCCGCGGCCGCCTCCTGGCGCCGCCCCTGCCGATTCAGGACCTCCGCCAAGTCGAAGCGCGCTTCGTCCTGGCTCGGCTCCATCTCGAGGGCCCGGCGGAGGTGGCGGGCGGCCGCTTCCAGCTCTCCCCCGCTCGCCTCTAGAGCCCCGAGGCCGGTGAGGGCGGGCGCGTAGTCGGCCTGAACAGTCAGGATGCCGTTGTACTCGGCCTTGGCCTCCGCCGCGTGACCGGCCTCGGCCAGAACGCGGGCGAGGTCGAGCCGGATGGCGGGCTTGGCGGGATCGGTCGTCACCGCCTGCCGCAGCTCCGTGATGGCCGGGTCGTAAGCCCCCCGCGCGGCCAAGACGCCCGCCTTGAGGACGCGGGCGTCGCTGAAGCGAGGATCCACGGCGAGGGTGGCCTCCGCCTCGCGCAGGGCCGCCTCCCGGTCTCCCAGCCGCAGGTAGCAGACCGCGATCCAGTGATGGGCGTAGGCGCTCGTGGGCACGAGCTCGAGGTACCTCCGGAAGGAGGCGATGCCCTCCCGGTAGCGTCCCCGGCCCATCTGCGCGCTCCCCGTCACCACGATGGCGAAGGCGTTCTGGGGGTCCCGGGCCAGGACCTCTTGCAGGATGGGCAAGGCCTCGTCGAAGCGACGCTCCCTGACCGCGCGGTTGGCCCGCCGCAGTCGGTTGAAGACCCCGATCATGTCCTTGGGCTCTTTGCGCGCGGCGTCGTGGGGCGGGGGCGCGGCCGCGGAGCCCGCCCCCAGGTAACCGAGGGCGGCGAGCTTCTCCGCCGTCTCCGCGTCCAGTCGGCCCACCTCCATGCTTCCCTCGCTGCCCCCGGTGAGACGCTCGAGGCCCTCCTCGAGGGCGCGCGCCCTTCCCGCCTCCTGCCCGTAGAGGTTGCGTTCCTCCTTGGGGTCGGAGGCGAGGTCGTAGAGCTCCGGGCGGGGGGCATCGATGAGCTTGAATCTCTCGTCGCGAATCGACCGCAGCGGCGCCCAGTTCATGTAGAAGAGGGGGAGGTAGGTCTCGGCGTAGATCGGGGGCGAGGGACCGGCGCTCCGACCCTGGATCAGGGGGAGGAGGCTCCGTCCGTGGTCGGTCTTGAGGGGGGGCATGGCGAGCAGGTCGAGGAGGGTCGGGGCGAGGTCCGTGGCCCGGACCGGCTCCTGGACCACGACCCCGGCCGGGATCCGTCCCGGGCGCCAGAGGATGAGGGGGACTCGAAGGACTCCCTCGTAGACGAACATCGAGTGGGTTTCCTCGCCGTGGTCGCCCAGGCTCTCGCCGTGGTCGCCAATGACGGCGATGAGCGTGTGGTCCTTGAGGCCCAGCTGGGAGAGCTTGTCCAGGATGGAGGCCACGACCGCGTCGTCGAAGGCAATCTCCCCGTCGTAGGGGCTGCTTGCGAACATCTCCCGGAAGGGCGGCGGCGGCTGGTAGGGCTCGTGGGGGTCGTAGAGGTGCAGCCAGGCGAAGAAGGGGGCCCCCGGGGAGGCCGCTTGTTCCTCGAGCCAGCGCGCGAGGAGGAGGGCCGTGCGGTCCCCCCGGCGCTCCGCCTCCAAGCTGATGACCTGGGCCTCGGCCCCCTCCATGCGGTCGTCGTAGCGGTCAAAGCCGCGGGCAAGGCCATAGCGGCGGTCGAGGATGAACGAGCTCACGAAGGCCGCGGTGCGGTAGCCCTGGGATTTCAAGAGGGTGGCCAGGGTCGGGTAGCGGTCGGAGAGGGTGAAGTTGCCGTTGTTGCGGACGCCATGGGCGATCGGATAGAGGCCGGTGAAGATCGACGCGTGGGCGGGCAGGGTGATGGGGGCCGGGCTGATGGCCTGCGCGAAGCGGACTCCCTCCGCGGCCAGGCGGTCGAGATAGCGCGTGCGCGCGCCTGCGTACCCGTAGCAGCCCAGCCGGTCCGCGCGCGTCGTGTCCAGGGTCACGAGCAGGAGATTGTCCCGGCCGGGAGGTCGGGCCGGGGGCGGGCGGAGGGCGAGCCGTCCCAGGACGGCGGCGGCAGCGAGGGCCAGGGCCACGAGCCAGGGCCAGGTCCGGCGCCGCCGGGCGGCGCCGGAGTGGTGAGACCGACCCCGCTTGCGGCGCGGACTCAGGGCCGCGCTCCCGCGGGCGCCCGACCCGCCGAGAGCTGCGCCACGACCTCCGCCACCTGGGGCTGACGGGGGTCGAGGGCGAGAGAGGCGCGGAGGGCCTCTAGGCCGCCCCGGGTGTCTCCCGACTCGAGGCGGGCGAAGCCGAGGCTGTTCAAGGCGAGGGGGGTGCGGGGCCCCGTCTTGAGGGCCCGCTCGAGATAGGGGACGGCCTCCGCGGCGCGTCCGCTCTTGGCGAGGGCCCCCCCCAGGTCGAGGAGGGCCTCGGCCTGGCCGGGATCGATCTCCAGCGCCCTTCGGAAGAGGCCGATGGCCTCCGGGAGGCGGCCGGTCCGCACCGCGAGCACGCCCCGCTTGATGAGGGCCCCGAGGTCGGCGGGGTCCTGCTGCTGGATCTGGTCGTAGAGGGCGGCCGCCTTCGGCAACTCGCCGCGGCCGAGGGCGATGTCGGCCAAGCCGCGCAGTGCCTCCGGCTGGTCCGGAACCCGGGCCAGGATTTGCTCGTAGCTTCGGACGGCCTCGTCTTCCCGCCCTTGGCTGCGAAGGGTGCGCGCACGGCCGAGGAGAGGCTCGGGGGAGCGGGGGAGGATCCGGGCCGCGCGGTCCAGGGCTTGGAGCGCGTCTGCCGAGCGGTCCAGGCGCCAAAGGCACTCCCCGAGAAGCACGAGGTCTTCGCCGGTTGATCGGTTCTCCTTCTCCAGGGCCTCAAGGTCCGCCACCGCGGCCGGGAAGTCCCGGGCCTGAGCGTGCGCGATCGCCCGGTAGCGCCGGGCGAGCGTCATCTGGGGGTCCTCCTTGAGGGCGGCGGTCAGCTCGCGGACGGCCAGTTCGGGGTCGCTCCGCGCCTCGGCGATGCCGCGCTCGATCTGCCGCAGGAGGACGATGCCCTGCTTGGGATCCCGCCCGGAGGCCGTGGCCGGCGCCGAGCCCCCTCCGCCCAGGTAGCCGAGGGCGCGCAGCCTCTCCGCCGTCCCCGCCTCGGCGGGGGCGGCCGCCCTCGGGGTGGTCACGGCCAGGGCCGCTTTGAGCGAGGCCTGCAAAGCAGTCGCGGTCGCCGGCTCATCCGAAAAGCGGTTGCGCGCCTCGCTCCCGTCCACCTCGAGCGCGTAGAGCTCCGGCCGGGGGGCGTCGATCAGCTTCCAAGTCGCGGTCCGCCATCCGCGCAGGGGCGCCCAGCCGAGCTGGAGGCGCGTGAACTCGGATTCGAGATAGGCAGGGGCGTCCGGTAGCGGCCCGGCCATAGCCCCCTTCAGCGAGCGGCCCTCCATCGACGACGGCACCGGCTGACCCGCCAGGTCCAGGAGGGTGGGGGTCACGTCGATCCCCCGCGCCACCGTGGTGGCCACCCGCCCGCGGGGCACACCCGGCCCGGCCATGATCCAGGGCACGCGGACGGTGGAATCGTAGACAAAGACCCCGTGCGTCTCCTCACCATGCTCGCCCAGGCTCTCCCCGTGATCCGAGGTCACCAGCACCAGCGTGCTCGCGGCGAGGCCTTTTTCTTCCAGCCCCCGGAGGAGCCGGCCCAGCTGTCCATCCACAAAGGCGATCTCGCCGTCGTAGGGGCGCTCAGCGAAGCGGGTGGCGAGCTCGCCGGGCGGCTCGTAGGGGGCGTGGGGGTCGAAGTAGTGCACCCAGAGAAGCCAGGGCGGAGCCCGGTCGGCACCGGCGCCGGCCAGCCAGCGCAGCGCCGCCTCCGTGGTCGCGTCCGCCCTCCGCTCCACGTAGGCCGCCCGCCGGGGGTCGTCGCCGTAGGGCAGGCGGTCGTCGTAGGTGTCGAAGCCGCGGCCGAGGCCAAAGCGGCGGTCGAGGGGGAAGCCGGAGACGAAGGCCGCGGTCCGGTACCCGGCCCCGTGGAGGAGGCTGGCCAGGGTGGGGATGCCCTCGGGGAGCACGAAGCCCCCGTTGTCCCGGATGCCGTGCCGGAGGGGAGTCAACCCGGTGAGGATCGAGGCGTGGGAGGGGGTCGTGAGCGGCACATGGGCGACCGCGACCGCGAAGCGCGTCCCCCGCCCGGCCAGGCCGTCCAGGACGGGCGTCTCCGCTCCCTTGTCGCCGTAGCAGCCCAGGTGGTCGGCGCGGAGGGTGTCGATGGTGACGAGGAGGACGTGCGGCGGGAGGCGGCCACGGCGCCAGAGGACGGCCACGACCAAGGCGAGGAGGAGCATCGAGAGCGCCGCCGCCGTCAGCCGCCGCCCCGACCAGGTGGCGCCGCGGGAAAAAGCCGCGGGAGGCTGCCGGGCCATTCAGCGGCCCCGGACCAGCCCGGCCAGCAGGCGGCTGATGTCCGGCTGGTTCTTGTCCATGGCCAGAGAGCGCCCGAAGAGCTGGGCGGCCTCGGCCGTCTGGCCGAGCTCGAGCTGGGCATAGCCGAGGCCGTTCAGCAGCTCGGGCGTGGCCGGGCCCTCCTCGAGGGCGGCTCGATAGTGGATGGCCGCTTCCCCCCAATGACGCTGCCGAGCGTGGGCGGCGCCGAGGAGGATGCTCCGCTCCCTCGAGGGCGGGGCGGGAAGGAGGGTGGTGAGCGCGCGGTCCTCACGGCCCTGGGCGAGCTGGGCCCGCGCCAGGTCGATCATGATGGGGGCGCCGTCGGGGGCGAGACGCAGGGCGTGCTGGAGCGACGCTTCCGCCCCCGCCGCGTCGCCTGCGGCCAGACGGGCCTCGCCGAGGAGGGCGGCCAGACGCGGCGAACCGGGCGCCATCTGGGCCGCCCGGCTCAGCGGGGGAACGGCCTCTTGGGGGTGGCGGCCAGCGGACAGCAGGTCGAGGAGGCGGGAGAGCGCCGGGATGGAGAGGGGGTCGGCGGCCAACGCGGCCCTGAGCTCGCGCTCGGCCAGGTCGGCCTGGCCATCAGAGGCGGCCAGGATGGCCCGGGCCACGGGGACCGCGGCCGCGCTACGGGGCGCGGGCCTGAATCCGGCCAGGAGGCGTCGGGCCTCCTCTTTGAGGCCCGAGGAGACCGCCAGGTCCACGGTCTCGATCAGGACGTCACCGTGGTCGGCGGAGAGGCCGAGGGCCCGCGCGTAGAGCGCGAACGCGGCCTGGGTGCGACCCTGCTCCCGCACCGCCTTGGCCAGCCAGAGCAGGGCGGCCACGTTCTGGGGCTGGGCCTCCACCACCGCGCGCAGCTCGCGCTCCGCCCCCGCGTAGTTCCCCCGGCGGTAGAGGACCTCGCCCAGATTCTGGCCGGCGAGGGAGGTGGTGGCGGCGCCGATGTAGCCGAGGGCTAGAAGTCGCTCGCGTTCGTCGGGATCGGCGGCGGCCGCGGCCGCGGGCGGCTCGGGACGGCGAGCCGGCTCCAGCGACGGGACCTTGACCACGGCGCGCGCCGCCGCCTCGTCGGGGAGGAGGGCGGTCACCACCCGGCCGGGCATTTCCAGGCTGACAGGCAGGCCCGCCGCGTGGAGAACGGTGGGTGCCAGGTCCAGGGGGGTGACCGAGCCCACCGCCGCCCCCAAGGCCTCCCCTTTTCCCGCCAGGACCCGGGCCTCCACCGCGGCCACGATCCCGTAGGGTCGGTGCCAGGCCGTGGCCGGCCCCGCCAGGTCCGCGGGATCCTCGGCGATGGCCGCGTCCGGCGGGTAGAACCCGTGGTCCGAGCAAACCAGAATCCACGTGTCGGGGGCGCTTCGCGCGGCCAGGCGCGAGAGCAGCTCGTCCGCGTCCCGGTAGGCGCGCTCGATGGCGAGGGGGCCCAGGCGGGGGTCGCGGACGAAGAGGTGCGAGATGCTGTCGATCTCCTCCAGGTACACGAGGAGGAGGTCGGGCTGGCCCGCGGCCAGGATAGCTTCCGCCAGCCGGGAGTGGGTGCGCGTGCTGGCCACGATCACGGCCAGGTGGGCGAAGGGGTCTCGGTAGAAGCGCGCGCCGGGCGTGGCCAGGGCCGTCCGCGCCGACTCGTACTGGGCGGCCGTGAGCGGCACGTAGGCGGTGAGCGCCTCCTGCGTGATGTCGCTCGCCCGCACCAGGGCCGCAGCGAGAATCCGCGCCTCCGAGGCGGGAGCGAACGCCCGGGGGTCGGGGGCGGCGTCCGCACGGATGAGCTGGGGCGCCACGCGATCGGAAGCGATGGTGCCGTTGACGGCCTCCGCGGGCCAGGTGGCCCACCAGCCCACGACTCCCACCCGGCGCCCCGCGGCCGAGAAGATGTTCCAAAGGGCCTGGACGCGGCGGGCCGCGGAGGTGATCGGGGCCTGTCCCCCCGCGGGCAGGTCCACCATGAAGTCGAGGACGCGGTGGTCCTCGGGCCGCCGCCCGGTGGCGATCGTGGTCCAGACGATGGGTGAGACGAGGGGCGGGGTGGAGAGCAGGATGCCGGTCCGGCCGGCGGCCTTGAGGCGCGCGAGGGTCGGGAGCTTACCGGCGGCAAGGAGGGGATCGATAACCAGCCAGTCGGCGGCGTCGAGGCCCAGGAGGATGATGGGGCGCGCCCGCATGGTCGGGTCGGAGGCGGGGAGGAGGAGGGGAGGCAGGCCGACGAAGCCCGCCGCCACGAGCACTAGAACGAGCCATGGCGAGCGCCGGAGGCGTGGGCTCCCGATCATTCCTCAGGGATGATAGCGACAGGTCCCGCGAGGGTCCAACCCGCCGGGTTGGGGTGGGCTCGTCGGGCCCGAGCGGTATCGGCGCGCCTGGTCTATCATTCCTCCCCACTATGCCCGGCCCCGGGGGCGCTGCGGCCGCCCTGACCGCCGCCGTCCTTTGGACGAGCGACCTCGTCTGGGGCTGGTGGACGATGGCCCTGCTGCTGGGCACGGGACTCTTTCTCAGCGTCCGTTACCGCTTCGTCCAGGTGACGCGCTTCCGGGAAGCCCTGGGCGCCCTCGTCTCCCCGGCGGACGCGGGGGCGGGGGGGGCGCTCTCCCCGTTCCAGGCCTTCATGACCGCGCTCGCCGCCTCCATCGGCACCGGGAATATCGCGGGGGTGGCCACCGCGGTCGTCTCCGGAGGCCCGGGGGCGGTCTTCTGGATCTGGTGCTACGGATTCTTTGCCACCACCATCAAGTTCACGGAGGCGGTGCTCGGCATCCGCTTCCGACACCTCTCCGAGGGGCGGCTTTCCGCCGGCCCCATGCACTACCTCCGGGACGGACTGAACCTCCCCCGCCTGGCCTGGATCTACGCCCTCATCGCGAGCATAGCCGCCCTCACCACCACCCCCTTCAGCCAGCCGAACTCGATCGCGGTCGTGATGAAGAGCCAGTTCCAGGTCCCCACCCTGGTCTCGGGGGTGGGGGTCGCGATCCTGACCTGGCTGGTCATCATCGGCGGCGTCAAGTCCATCGGCCGGGCCGCGGAACGGCTGGCTCCCCTGAAGGTGATTCTCTATCTGGCCGGGGGCCTGATCGTCATCGTCGGCCACGCGGGGCGCCTGCCGGAGGTGCTGGCCCTCATCTTTAGGGAGGCCTTCTCGCTGCGCGCCGCGGGGGGGAGCGTGGCTGGGCTCGGCATCATGGTGGCCATGCGCTACGGCCTGGCCCGCGGCATCTACGCCAACGAGGCCGGGTACGGCACCGCCGCCGTGGCTTACGGCACCGCCAAGAGCCAGCAGCCGGTCCGGCAGGGGCTGAACGCGGTCATGGAGGTCTTCATCGTCTCCGGCGTCACCTCCACGATCAGCGCCCTGACCATCCTGGTCAGCGGGGTCTGGCGATCGGGGCTCACCAGCACGGCGGTGGTGGCGGAGGCCTTCAACACCACCTTGCCCGTGGCGGGGGGCTGGGTGGTGGCCTTCTGCGCTCTCCTCTTCGGCTACACCACACTCATCGGCTGGGCCTACTACGGCGAACAGTTCCTGGAATACGCCTTCGGCCCGTTCCTGACCGTGCCCTACCGATGGCTCTATTGCGCCCTGATCGTGCTCGGGGCCACCATCAAGGTGGAGACGGTCTGGGCCTGGGGCGACCTCATGAACGGCCTGCAGATCTTTCCCAACTTGGTGGGCGTCCTGGGCCTCTCGGGTATCGCGGCCGCTACCCTGCGCAGGGAGGGGAAGGGCTGATGTCCGGCTTCGCGCGAACTGATTCCACCCTCCTCTGCGACGGGGTCTCCCTTCTGGACGCGGCCACCCGCTTCGGGACCCCCCTTTACGTCTACAGCCAGGCCGCCATCGTCGATGCCTACTGGGACTACGACCGGGCCTTCACCAAGGTCCCCCACCGCATCCACTACGCGCTCAAAGCCAACAGCAACCTGGCCCTGCTGCGCATCCTGGCCGGCCTGGGCGCGGGGGCGGACATCGTCTCCGGCCTGGAGATGGAGGCGGCTCTACGGGCCGGCTTCCCTCCCGAGCGCATCGTGTTCGCGGGAGTGGGGAAGACGGAGGCGGAGCTCGTCCTGGGGGTCGAGCGCGGCATCCGCGATTTCAACGTCGAGAGCGAGGAGGAGATCTCGCGCCTGGCGGAAGTGGCGAAAGGGCGGCAGCGCACGGCCCGCGTTTCCCTGCGCGTGAACCCCGACATCGACCCCCGGTCGCACCCCTACATCTCCACCGGGCTGCGCGAGAACAAGTTCGGGGTCGACATCGCCAAGGCCCCCGCCATCCTGCGGCGGGCCCGGGAGCGGCCGGGGATCGCGGTGGTGGGCCTCCAGTGCCACATCGGCTCCCAGATCACGGACCTGGAACCGCTGGCGGAGGCGGCGCGCGAGGTGGCCGCCCTCTCGCGAGAGCTGCTGGGGGAGGGTTTCCCGCTGGAGACGGTGGACCTGGGCGGCGGGCTGGGGGTGGACTACGAGGGGGGCGGGGCGCCCGGGGCCGCGGCCCTGGCCGCGCGCGTCCTGCCCGAGCTGGCCGGCCTGCCCCTGACCCTCCTCCTGGAGCCCGGGCGGTCGCTGGTGGCGGGCGCGGGCGCTCTCCTGACCCGCGTGCTCTACCTCAAGGAAAACCGCGGAAAGCGGTTCGTGATCGTGGACGCGGGGATGAACGACCTCCTGCGGCCGGCCCTCTACGGGGCCCACCACCGCATCGAGCCCGTGGTCTCCCGGGGGGGAGCCCCGCAGACGGTGGACGTGGTGGGGCCCGTCTGCGAGACGGGCGACTTCCTGGCCCGGGATCGCCCGCTTCCACCGCTGGAGGTGGGGGATCTCCTGGCTGTGCGCGATGCGGGGGCCTACGGCTTCTGCATGTCCTCGAACTACAACCTGAGGCCCCGCGCCGCCGAGGTCTTGGTTGCGGAGGGGGGCCTGCGCCTCATCCGCCGCCGGGAGACTTTCGAGGACCTGATCCGGACCGAGACCTGACCGTCACTTCTCGCTGATGATCCGCCCGTACTCGCTGGCCTGGGCCAGCCGGGAGAAGGTCTCGTAGAGGGCGGCCGAGATCTCCCGAATCGCCGCCTCCCCCTCCTTGTCCCGCCGCAGATAGGTGGTCATGACCGCGGCGGCGTAGGGTCGTCCGGGCAGGTCCACCACCGCCGTCACGCAGCGGACGCCCTCGAGCTCTCCTGGCTTGTCCAGAATCGAGAGGTCCTCCGGCAAAGGGACCCGGAACGCTGAGGCCTTGGGGGTGGCGGCCACCTTGAGCGCGTCCTTCCCGCGCGCGGAGGCGAGGCCGGCCCCCTTGTAGAGGGTCTCCATCAGGGCCCGGAGCTCGGTGGGGGTGGAGACGTTCTCGTCGCCGCGGCGCGCCGCCGGGAGGTCCATCATCCGCCGGCGCAGCCGGGTGACGGGGAGACCGAGCCCGTCCAGGCGGCGGTTGACGGCGTCCATCCCCAGCCGCGCGATCAGCAGGTTGGTGGCCTCGTTGTCCGACCAGCCCATCATCAGCACGGCCAGGTCCCGCCAGGTGAGGGCCACCCGGTCCCCCAGCTCCATGAGCACGCCCCCGCCGCGAACGCGGGGGAGGGGGGGGTGCATGACCTCCGCGAGGTCGATCTTCCCCTCCTCGGCCTCCAGGAAGAGCTCGTAGAGGACCGCGACCTTGATCGAGGAGGCGGTGGGGAAGACCTCGTGTCCCCGCAGCTCGAAGGTGGCCCCCGTCTTCAGATCCCGGACGGAGACTCCGAGCACGCCGTCGAGGCCGCGGTCCACGGCCTCGATGCGGGCCTTGAGCTTCTCCCAGAGCACGGCTTCCTTGGGGGAGAGGTCGGCCGCGGCCGCGGGAGCGGTCAGGAGGAGGGCCAGGGCCAAGGCGCGCGTCAGTCCCTTTTCCATGTTTTGTCGAACCTCAGGATTCCGGTGGGCCCTACCGTGAGCCCCCGCACCACCCGGCGGTAGGCGGTGAAGACGGAGACGTGGTAGAGCGGGACCCAGGGCATGTCGCGCTGAAACAGCTCCTGGGCCTCGTGGTAGACGGAAAGGCGCGCCTCGGGATCGCCTCCCATGCGCCCCCGCTTGAGGAGCGCGTCCATGTCCGGGCTGCGATACCGGCTCCGGTTCGTGGTGCCGATGGCCTCGGAGGCGAGGAGGGCGGAGAGGAAGTCGTTGGGGTCGGCGGTGTCGGCCTGCCAGCCGAGGATGGCCAGGTCGTAGTCCCCCCGGCTCCCGCGCTCCACGTACTCCGACCAGGTGGGGACCTCGCGTAACCGAGCCCGGATGCCCACCTGGAGCAGGTCCTCCCGGATCTCGGCGGCCAAGCGCAGGGGGGCGGGCATGTAGGGACGGGGGGAATTGACCGCCATGAGCGTGGTCTCGAAGCCGGCCGGGAAGCCCGCTTCGGCCAGGAGGCGGCGGGCGGCGGGCCGGTCCAGGATCAGCTCCTTGGTGCGCGTGCCGTAGCCGAAGAGCGAGGGGGGGAGCGGGTTCTGGGCGGGCTCCCCGTGGCCGCCCAGGAGGCGGTTGACGAGGGCGCGGCGGTCCACGGCGCGGGCCAAGGCCTGCCGGACCCGCCGGTCGCCGAAGGGGGGGTGCTCGTTGTTGATGGACAGGAAGGCGAGGTTGAGGCCCGTCTGCGAGTCGAGGGTGATCTCCGGGTGGCGGTGCAGGGTCGCCAGGCGGTCCTGGCCCAAAGCGGACGTGACGTCCACGTCCCCCGCCAGAAGCGCGGCCGCCAAGTCCTCCTCGTCGGCCAGCCGCCGGAAGACCAGGCGCTTCAAGCGGGGGGCGCCCCCCCAGTAGTCGGCGTTGGCCAGGAGCTCCAAGAGCCCGGGTCGCACCGCGCCCAGGCGGTAGGGGCCGGTCCCCACGGGCGCGTCGTCTCCCGCCGCCAGCTGGCGCGGGCTCTGCAGCGAGAAGAAGGGCTGGGAGAGGGTGGCCAGGAGGGCCGCGCTCGGGCGGTCGAGCGTGATCGAGACCACGTACGGCCCCACCCGCTCCGCCCGCCCCGGGAAGCCCCGCTTCAAACGGAGGTTCTCCAGGTTCGCCACCACCGCGTCGGCGTCGAGAAGCGTTCCATCGTGGAAGCGCACGCCCTTCCGCAGCGTGAATGTCCAAGCGCGGCGGTCCAGGCTGGCCCAGGTGGTGGCGAGAGCGGGCTCGGGCCGGCTCCCTCCGGGGTGCAGACGGACGAGCGTCTCGCACACGTTCACGACCACCGCCGCGGAGACGAAGTCGCTGGCGCGGTGGGGGGCCAGGCTCGGGGGGTCGGCGAGGATCCCGATGACGAGGGTGTCGACGGGCGTGGCCAGGAAGGCGAGGGCGAGGAGGGCGCTCACAGGCCCGGGCGGGTCGGGCGCGCTCTCATCGAGGCCGCCGGGCCCCGCGGTAGAGGGCGCTCCAATGGGGATCGTCAAGAGCGTCCTCCCGCACGGTGGGCGTCGTGTGGGTGGTGGCGTTGATGAACCGACCTCCGCCCACGTAGAGGCCCACGTGGGTGACCTTGGCCTTGCCGAAGAAGAGAAGGTCGCCGGGGCGAAGGTGCTTCCTTGGGACCACCTGGGCCCGGGGATCCTCGAACTGCAAATCGGCGTCGCGGGGGAGGGTCACGCCGTGAGCATGGTAAACGAGGCTCACCAAGCCCGAGCAGTCCAGGCCCCAGGGGGTCATCCCGCCCCAGAGGTAGGGCAGGCCCAGCAGCCGCCGGGCGGTGGCCACGAGCTCGGCCGGGGAGCCGCGCGGGGTGGGCGCACCGGCCTCCCGCAGGCGGATGTCGCCGGCCTGGATGAAGCCGCCCTCTCCGTTCGGGAGGCGCAAGCGGTGCCAGCCATCCTTCTCGGGGGTGGGGGCAACCTCGAGGCGAGCGCCCAGGGGGGCCTGCGACATGGGGCGGGCGGAGGTAACGCTCGGCTCCCGGTAGATGTTGGCGACGAGGCTCACGACCTCCCCCAGCGTGCCCCGCGTGCCATAGCGGGGCACCGCGGGGCCCGGGTACGAGAGCAGGGCGGCCTGCCGGATCCAGCCCGGGTAGTGGTCGGGCGTTTCGATGCGGGCGAAGTCGGCCTCCGTCGCGGACACGGCCACCACCTGACCGATCACGGCCTGGCTGACCACGTCGGTCGCGGGGTCCGGATGCGAGTACATGTTCTCGACGGGGAGAAGGACCACCGCTTCACGCCGGTCAGCGGCTGGCGCCCACCCCGCGACAAGGAGGCCGAGAACGGCCCCTCCCATCACCGGCACCCGGCTTCCTGGCATGGCCGGGCCGAATCATTGAACAGGCGCGGGGGCCGGTCAACCGGCCGCCGCTAGCGGGGAGACTCAACTTCCTTCAGGGGCACGTCCCAATGTGCATCGAGGATCTCGAAGCGCCGCTGCTCTTCCTTCTTGTAGGCCTCCTGGTCGGGAAAGAGCCGGCGGGCCAGGGCCTCCTCTTCGCTGGGGGCGCCTAGGGCCGCCCAGTTGGCGAAGGTGATGACGACCAGGAATGTCCAGTCGCTCCGTCCGTCCCCGTGGAAGGTGGGCCGGTAGAGCTCCACCGCCCGGAGGCGCCCCCCCTCCTTCGTCTGGGCCAGGAGGAGGGGGTAGTGGTTCTTCAGGAAGAGCCGCTCGAACTCGTTTTGGAACCCCCAACGCACCTTGTAGAAGTAAGCCACGCGCGTGGGCTTTTCCTGGGCGAACGTGGGAGAGGACAGGGCCGCGGCCAGAACGGCTAGGACCAGTATTCGCTTCATTTTGGGCACCTCGGAAGGTGCCCATTGTAGACCCCTATTCGTAGCGGAGGGCGTCGATGGGATCGAGGGTGGCTGCCTTACGCGCGGGGTAGTAGCCGAAGAAGATCCCCACCGCGGCCGCGAAGGCGAAAGCGATCACGACGGAGGAGGAGGTGATGAGGGTGGGCCAGCCCAGGACCTGGGTCAGGCCCTGCGAGACGCCCACCCCGAGCACGATGCCCACGATCCCCCCCAGGGCGGAGAGGCTCACCGCCTCGGTCAGGAACTGACGCAGGATGTCCCGGGTGCGGGCTCCGACCGCCATGCGCAAGCCGATCTCCTTTGTCCGCTCCGTCACCGAGACGAGCATGATGTTCATGATCCCGATTCCGCCCACGAGCAGGCTCACGGAGGCCACGCTCATGAGCAGGCCGGTCATGGTCTGGGCCAGCTGCACGCGGGTCTGGGCCATCTCCTCCACCGTGCGCACGGTGAAGTCGTCCTCGTCCGGGTTGCTGATCCGGTGGCGCTGGCGGAGGAGGCGGGTGATCTCCCGGGCCGCCTCCTCCACCGTGTCCGGGCGGGTCGCCGAGACCATGACCTGGTGGATGTAGGTGATGCCGAGGAGCTTCTTCTGGATGGTGGTGTAGGGGGCCACGATGATGTCGTCCTGGTCCTGCCCCCATTGCCCCTGGCCCTTGGGGGTGAGCACGCCCACTACCCGGAAGGGCAGGCTCTTGATGCGGATGATCTGGCCCACCGGATCCTGGCCGAGGAAGAGGTTCTGGGCCACGGTGTCCCCCAGCAAGCAGACCTTCTCCGCAACGAGGACGTCCCGGGGGGTGATGTTGTCCCCGCTGGCAAGGGGCCAGTTCCGGACCGACAGGTAATCCTCGTTGCCGCCCTCGATGGAAGTGGCCCAGTTCTCGTTGGCGGCGATGACCTGGGAGCGGCCCCGCACCACCGGGGTGAGCCGTCCCACCGCCGCGACCTGATCCTTGATGGCCTGGGAATCCTCCAGGGTCAGGGTCTGGACGGAGCCGATACCTCCCCGGACGCTGCCCATGCGGGCAAAGCTCCCCGCCGAGACGTAGACCACGTTGGTACCCGTGCTCTGGATCTGGGCGTCGATGGCGGCCCGGGCCCCCGAGCTGAGCGCGATCATGGCGATGACGGAGGCCACCCCGATGATCACCCCCAGGGCGGTGAGGGCGGAGCGGATCTTGTTCCGGCGCAGAGCCTTGAAGGCGATGCGGGCGATGTTGAGGATCTCCATCGGTCAGACCTCGACTTCCGCCGCGGGCATCACGGCCAGCTCCGCCCCCGCGTCCCGGGGGCGGGCCACTGTCTCGTCCTTCACCACCCGGCCGTCGCGGAAACCGACCACCCGGCCCGCGTACTCCGCGATGTCGGGCTCGTGCGTGATGAGGACCACGGTGATCCCCTTGGTGCGATTGAGGCGCTGCAGGATCTCCATGATCTCCACGCTCGTCCGGCTGTCCAGGTTGCCGGTGGGCTCGTCGGCCAGGATCATCTCCGGCTCGTTCACGAGCGCGCGGGCGATGGCCACCCGCTGCTGCTGGCCGCCGGAGAGCTGGCTGGGCGTGTGGTGGGCGCGGTCGGCGAGGCTCACCGCCTCCAGGAGGCTCTTGGCCTGCCGGTGGCGCTCCGTGGCGCCCCCCGCGCGGCCGTTGTAAAGCAGGGGCAGCTCGACGTTCTCCAGAGCGGAGGTGCGCGGGAGCAGGTTGAAGCTCTGGAAGACGAAACCGATCGTCCGGTTGCGAAGCACGGCCCTGCGGTCGCGGTCGAAGCCGGAGACGTCCTCCCCCGCCAGCCAGTAGTGGCCGGTGGTGGGCTGGTCGAGGAGGCCGAGGATGTTCATGAACGTCGACTTCCCGCTCCCGGAGGCGCCGATCACGGCCAGGAAGCACCCTCGCTCCACGGCCAGATCCACCCCCCGGAGGGCGTGGACGGTCACGTCACCGATCAGGTAGGACTTGTGGAGGTCCTGGACCTTTATGACCGGAGTCCCGTCCGGGCTCATCGCGTGCGCGGCTGGGGCCGACCGGGAGCAAACGGGTTGTTGGCGGGAGAAGCGCTGGGCCGCGGTGCCGGCCGGCCGCCGGTCTCATCGAGGCCCGTGATGACGCGCGCCCCTTCGTCAAGCCCCGACACCACCTCTACGAACCGGCCGTCCGAGATACCGAGGCGGACGGGCACGGGCTTGGGGCGGCCGTCATCCCCCAACGTGAAGACCAGGCCGGGCCGGCCATCGCTCCCCGGGGGCGGGGCGTCGGTGCGCGCGGGAGAAGGACGCCCGTTCCGGGCGGGAGCGGCCGGGCTCGCCGCGGTCCCGGAGGACGCCTTCCGGGCCCCCTTGTCCTCCGCGAACCCGTCCGGCCGGAAGCGCAGGGCGGGGGAGGGAAAGCGCAGGGCGCTCTCGCGGTCCTGGATGATCACGGAGACGGTAGCGGTCATGCCGGGCATGAGCCGCAGGTCCTTGTTGTCCACGGTGATCATGGTGTTGTAGGTCACGACGTTCTGGTTCGTGATCGGCTGCAGGCGGACCTGGTCCACCTTGCCCGCGAAAGCCTGGTCAGGGTAGGCGTCGACGTGGAAGGAAACCGCCTCTCCCGCGCGGACGCGCCCGATGTCCGCCTCGTCGACGGAAGCGTTCACCTGCATCTGGGTCAGGTCGTTGGCGATCACGAAGAGCACGGGGGCCTGGAAGGAGGCGGCCACCGTCTGGCCTACATCCACGTTGCGGGCCAGGACCACCCCCGCGATGGGGGCCTGGATCACGGAGTGGGCGAGGTCCAGATCGGCCTGGTTCAGGGACGCCTGGGCCTGGGTCACCGCGGCCTCGCTCTCCCCGACCGAGGCCACCGCCCCGTCGTAAGCGGCCTTGGCGCTTTCCAGGTCGCTCTCGGGTATCAAGTTCGTCGCCGCCAGCTGGCGGGAGCGCTCGTACTTCTGCTTGTTGTCGGCCACGGTGGCACGGTTGCGCTCGACGGTGGCCCGGGCAGACACGAGGTTGGCCTTCATCTGCTCGACCCGAGCCTGGAAGAGGGCAGGATCCAGGCGGGCGATCACCTGATCCTTCTTCACCACCGAGTTGAAATCCGCGCCCAGGCTCGAGATGGTGCCGGATACCTGGGAGCCCACCTGAACCGTGATCACCGCCTGCAGGAGCCCGGTGGCGCCGACCACGTCGGAGATGTCGCCGCGGTCCACCACCGCCGTCGCGTAGCGCGGCCCGCTGCCTCGGCTCCGGAAGCCGAGCAGGACCAGGCCGAGGACAACGATGCCGGCCCCCCCCACGAGAAGGATGCGCGCGCGTTTTCCCATACTCATCAGGATAGACCGGATCGGGCGAGGAGTGTTAAAGCGGGGACGGCGTCAAAGAATGCAAACCACCGCCCCCCTTGGGCAAAACGCCCGGGCTGCCTTCCGTTCAGGGCCCGGTACTCGCGGTTGTGGTCGTGCCGGTCGTGGAGGTGGGGGTGGTGGTCCTGCTGGTGGAGGTGGTTCCGGTGGAACTCGTCGTCACCGCTTGCGGCGCCAAGGGATTGCCCGTGCCGGTGCTGACGGTGGCCACGCCCCCGCTCCCGCTCACGCCCGCTTCCTGGACGCGCTGGAGCTCGACAACGCTCTTGCTGTAGTCCGCGATGGCCTGGATCTCCGCCACCCGGGCGTCCGCTAGGTCGCGCTGGGCCTGGGTTACGAGGAAGTTTGTGGACATGCCGGCCGCGAATTTCTTCTCCTCCGCGTCCAGACGCTGCTCTTGGAGAACGCGGGCGGCCCGGGTTGTCGCGATCCGCTTGGAGTTCGTCTCCACCGCGCGCGCGGCGACGCGCACCTGCTGGGCGACTTGCAGTTCCAGAAGCTGGAAGCTGATCAGGGCCTGGTCTTTGAAAAGGCGGGCCTGGGCGGATTGGGCCGCGGCCGCCCGATTCATGAGCGGATAGGTCAGGTTGAGGCGGACCGTCCAGGTGGGGTTCGCGATCCCCAAGGCGTCGCCGGCGGCGTCCCCGTACCCGCCCGGAACGGTGCTGACGATGGGGCCCCCCAGGCTCTGACGCTTCAGGCCTGTCCCTCCCACCCCCGTCGAGCCGTAGCTCGCGACGAGGTCCACCTGGGGCAGCACCTGGCTTCGCGCAAAGTCCACCGAGATGTCTGCCTTTTCAAGGTTTTTCCGGGCCACCACCACGTCCGTCCGCTTTTCCAGGGCGTTCTGGATGGCCGTCCCCACGTCCACCCGCACGGGCTCGGCGTTGGGCCTGTCCTTGGGGACGATCCTAAGGTCCCAGGTGGCGGGATCGTTCTTGGGGAAGATCAAGCGCTTCAAGGCGTCCTCGGTGTCGAGGATTGCGGCTTCGGCCCGGATCACGCCCTCCTCGCGGCTGGCCACTTCCGCCTGTGCCGACACCACGTCCAGGGGGGCCAGGGTCCCCACCCGCACCTTGATCTCGTTCTCGTTCAGCAGCTTCTTGGCCAGGTCGAGGCTCTTCTGCTGGGCGTCCAAGTTGTCGATGGCGGCGATGAGGTCGTAATAGCCTTGCTTCGTGCTGGCCACGGTGTTGATCACGGTCTGGCGGAACTGGACGTCAGAGATCTCGCGGCTCTTCTTGGCCACCCGGATGCCCTCCCGCGCGGAGTCGAGCTTGAAGTTGCGGAGCAGTGGCTGGGTGAGGTTCAGGCTGAAGAAAGAAGTAAAGGTAGGGTTGAAAGTCGTGAAGACGCTGTTGGTGTCGCTCTTGTTGCTGTTGAAGGTGAGGTTGAAGGTGCCTCCGGTGGGGAGGTACTGGTTGACCCCGAAGTTCCATATCTGGGTGTCGGTGCTGACCTTAGTCCCGCCCGAGAACGCGCTGGTGGCGGGCGACTCCTGCGACCCCGTGCTCAGGGTTGCGGAGAGGAAAGGATCGTAGGCGCCCAAGGCCTGCCGGACCCCCTCCGCGCCGACGGTTGGGTTGAAGCGATCGACTGCGATGTCCAAGTTGTTGTCGAGAGCGCGTTTGACCGCGTCGTCCAAGCTCAACTCCAGGACCGGACGCTCCTCGGCTAGGCCGGGACGGGGGAGGATGAGGGCCACGGCTACCGCCACCAAAACGCGAGTTCGTCGTCTCATTTGTGCTGTGACCTCCATTGACTGCCGGAACCCGAGGCGGTGCCGGAGACGCGATTATACCCGCGGGTGCGCGCAAGGGTCTCCCCTGCGTTCCCGCGACCGACACCACCAGTGTGAGACGCTTGGCGGACGGGAAAAGATCCCCTCTTTTCGCCCGCGGGGTCCCTGGGCCCCGGGGTTTACCCGTGGTCCGAGAACCGGAGACGGGGGAGCGGCGAGCACCCGCGGGCTGGCCGTAACGGAGAGCTCGTACCGATCTAGGAGAAAGACCCGCCGGAACCCCAGAGGCCTGCGAAGGCCTCCGGGGCTCCCTCGGGTTGAGCCGGAGCGTTGGTTAGAAGCTGTACTTAAGGCTGAACTGGATCTGGTAGACGTCCGTCAGGAACGCGGTCGTCTGGAAAGTCTGGTTCATGAGCGCGCCGTTGATGACCCTCATCCTGTAGGTGGCCCTGCCCTGGGCGTCGACGCCCGGGTTGGTGAGGGGCTGCGAGTTCACCAGGCGCTGACCCACTCCCCAGCTGTGGTTCAGCAGGTTCGAGAAGTTGAGGAAGTCCGCCCGGAACTGCAGGCCGTGGCGCTTCCCTCCGAGGTCCTTGAAGATGTCCTGAGCCACGCTGAAGTCGAGGTGGAACACCATGGGCAGGCGCACCCCGTTGCGCTCCGCGTACTGGCCCCGGTGCTTGCTCAAGTAGGGGTCCTGCGCGATGTAGGCGTTCCAGGCCTGGGACTGCTCGGCCGCGGTGTAGAGGTGGCCCCCGGAGGTGAACGGCTGGAAGTTCATCTCGGAGGTGTCCCGCGGGATGTAGATCAAGTCGTTTCCAAAGGCTCCGTCGCCGTTCAGGTCATTGGCGTAGGTGTAGCTGGCCACGCCGTTGGTGACCCCCTGCCAGAAGAAGGAGAAGGTCGTCGCCCCGAACTTGAGGTATTCGAGCCGGTAGCTGCCCGCCAGGAAAACGCGGTTGCCGGGGTAATACTCTGTGTCGGCGACGGGGGGGTTGTTGGGATCGCGGGCGATCGGGTTGCCGGTCCAGGAGCCAAACGCGATAGACCCGGGATCGACCTGGTTTCTGGAAACCCCATAGGCGTAAGCAGCCTTCAGGAAGCCCTGGTGGAACGTCTTCTGGAGGGCAGCCGAAGCGTTCCAGGAGTAGCCCGCGTTTTCGTTTCCGAGCACGGTGGCGTCCGCGACTTGCGGGTAGATCCGGTTGCTCGTCCAGCGGGGGCGCGTGTCGGCGCCCACGAAGTTCGTCTGGGGCGCGGGCAGGTTGGCGTTGATGTAGGAGATCCCGTTCACGTCCTTGCTGTAGATGAACTCGCCGGTGCCCACGATGCCCCACCCGAGCCGGCGGTCCACCGCGATGTTGTTTCGCCAGACCTGCGGGAACTTGAAGTTCGGGTCGGTCAAGGCGAGCTCGTAGCTCGAGGCGGGGGCCCCGGTGACGGTGGTGGGCTTGTAGGCGTCCGGGCTCGGGTTCCACGGCCGGGCCGTCGTATTGTTAAGCTGCTGGAAGCCGGTGAGCACGCCCGTATTGCCGATCTGGTTCGAGATCCACACGTAGAGGGGAGGGCCCGCGAAGAGGCCCGTGCCCCCGCGCACCTGCGTCGTGCGATTGCCGCTCACGTCCCAGTTGAAGCCCAGGCGCGGCGACCAGAGGAGCTTGGAGTCGGGCAGCTTCCCCGAATTGTACTGGACCGGGTTCCCGCTCGCATCGCGGAACGTGAGCGCGTCGGCGAGCGGGTTGTCGAAGCCGTTGTTGCCAAAGGACGAGACCTCGACCCGCAGGCCATAGGTCAGCTTGACGTTACGGCTCGCTTGCCACTCGTCCTGGGCGTAGGCGCCCCCGTAAGTGACGTCGAGGGGCTGGAGGGGCTGCGTCTGGCCCGGGATGTTGTTCCAGCGCACCTGGAATTGCGCGAGGGTCACCGGCGACGTGGTCCGGTTCGGGTTGGCCAAGTAGCCGTTGGCGTCGGTGTAGAAATCCTGAAGCGAGTTGTAGACGTAGACGCTCTGGGAGCCGGGGAAGAACACGTTGTCGGAGTGGTACCTCTCCCCCGTCGCTCCGAACGTGAACGTGTGGCTGCCGCGGTTCCACGTGAAGTTGTCCTGGGCCTGGAAGGTGTGGTACCGGAGCTGGTTGGCGGGGGTGAAGGGCTCGGTGCCGAACGACGTGTACACCGTGCTGGCCTGGAGGATGTCGACGAACGGGAACAAGGAGCCACTCTGCGGTCGGCTCTCGTCGTTGGTGGTGTAGCCCGCGATGAACTGATTTGCCATTCGGCTGCTGATGATCGAGTTCCACTCGCCGACTCCCGACTTGATGTTCTCGAGGATCGCGTAGTTGGAGTTGGCGAAGTTCAATCCGGTGGTGCTGCTGCGGCGGCCGCCGAAGCCGAGGGAGCCCGAGTTCGAGAGGAGGACCGGGGTCTGCGAATCCAGCTGCAGGTAGCGGAGGCTCACCTTGTTCTTGTCGTTGAGGTTGTAGTCCAACTTCCCGAGGTATCTCTTGGCGGGGGTCTCGAAGCTGTAGCCCTGATAGCCGCCGGTGTCATAGCTGAAGTTCGTCTTGAGGTAGGTGCCCAGGGCGTTCAGGTCGGAGCCGAGGACGCGCGTGATGTTGCCGCCCACGGGCTGCCCTCCGGAGTTGGCGACGAACGTCGTTCCCGGCTGGGTGAATTTGTCGTTCTCGTAGCTGGCGAAGAAGAAGAGCTTGTCGCTGATGATGGGCCCCGACAACAAGCCCCCGTAGCGCTTGTAGTCGAACGTGCCGGGGACGAAGGTGTTGCCCGCGGCGTTGGTGCCCACCAGGCCGTCGTTGCGGAACCAGTAGTAACCCGAGCCGTGGAAGGCGTTGTTGCCGCTGCGGGTGACCATGTTGACGCCGGCGCCCACGAAATGGCCCTGGCGGACGTCGTAGGGGGCCGCGTTGACCTCGATCTCCTCGACGGCGGCCGTCGAGATGGGGGTGACTTGGGTCCGGTCTCCGGGCTGGCCGCCGAGGCCGAACGAATTGTTGAAGTACGACCCGTCGACGGTGATGTTGTTGAGGCGGTTGTCCTGCCCCATGAAGCTGCCGCCGAAGGGCCCGCCCGAGTACTGGGGGCTCAGACGGGCGTAGTCGTTGATGCGGTCGGTGATGGTGGGGATGGTCGCCAGGACCTCCCGATCCACGGAGGTTGCCGCGCCGGTGCGGGCGGAGCTGAAGATGGCGTCGGCCGCGGCCGTCACCGTGACCTCCTCGGTGACGGTGATGTTGCTCAAGGTCAGCTCTAGGTCGGTCGCGCCTCCGAGGAAGACGTAGACGTCCTTGGTGACCTTGGGCTGGAATCCGGAAAGGGAAGCGGTGACGGTGTAAGGACCGCCGACCCTCATGCCGGGGATGGAGAACCTCCCATCCGCACGCGTCCCGCCTTCATACTTGGTTCCGGATGCATCGTGGACGGCGACCACGGTCGCGCCGGGGACAGCTTGCTTCTGGGGATCGGTCACGATGCCGGCGATGGAGCCCGTCGTGACCCCCTGCGCGTGGGCCTGGCTCATCGGCCAGAAGAGAGAGCAAGATACGAGAAGGGCGAATGTTCTGCAAACGGTGGTCTTCATGGGATTTCTCCTGGCCTAAGCCTCGGCCCGACGACGGACGACAAGGGTTTCAACCGGCCCGCTCCGCGCGGCAAATAGCCCCCAATGTGCACGCTAGAGACCCGAGCGATTGGCCCGAACTGGGTCGATAAGGTTGGCGGCCCGAACGCACGCAACCGCGCTATCTCCTCACCTCCGGGTAGGGGACCTGCTGAGCTTGATCAGGCGGATCCTAGCCGCGTTTCGCTTTCTCTGTCAATGACCGCGCGACGGGATCCTTGGCGGGGACCGCCGGGGCACCCTATAATCGACGCTCCCGGAAGGAGATCCCGTGATGAAGCTGTTGCTTTCGCATGACGCTATCCAGGCCCGGATCTTGGAGATGGGCCGGCAGATCGCGTCGGATTATGCCGGACGGGAGCCCCACCTGGTGGGCGTGCTCAAGGGCGCCTGCACCTTCATGACCGACCTGGCCCGGGCCATGGAGGACCTCCCCCTCACCCTCGACTACATCGCGGTCTCCTCCTATGGCTTGGCCACCAAGACCTCGGGCGAGGTCCGTTTGGTCAAGGACTTAGATCAGGGTCTCGACGGGCGCGACCTCCTGGTGGTGGAGGACATCGTCGACACCGGCCTCACCCTCAACTACCTCTTGAACGTCCTCCGCGCCCGCGGGCCCCGGACGGTCAAGGTCGCGGCTCTGCTCTCCAAGCCTTCGCGCCGTCTGGTGCAGACCCAGTTGGACTACGTGGGCTTCACCATCGAAGACCATTTCGTCGTCGGCTACGGCCTCGATTACAACGAGAAGTACCGCAACCTCAAAGATATCGTGGTCTACGGGTCCTGATCCGGCCGGGGCCGGGCGAGGGCCTGCCGCAGATGGCCCCCCGCGGCGCGGAGCCGGGCCCGCGCCTCTTTCGCGGTGCCGCCGAGCGCGCTCATGAGGATCGCGGTCTTGGCCTCGCCCCCCGCAGCCGCGAGCAAGCGCTCCGCCCGCTGCTTCGACCCTCCGGCCGCCAACTGGACGATGCGTCGAGACCGGTCCTTGAGCTTGGCGGAGGTGGGCCGCAAGTCGACCATCAAGTTCCCGTAGACCTTGCCCAGCCGCACCATGGCCGCGGTGGTGATGGCGTTCAGGACGGCCTTGGTGGCGGACCCGGCCTTGAGCCGCGTGGAGCCGGTCAGGACCTCGGGGCCGGTCCGGAGCGCGATCACGATCTCGGCCAGGCCGCGCGGGGCCTTCCCGGGCGCGCAGGTCAGAAGGACGGTGCGCGCTCCTCCCGCCCGCGCCCCCCGCAGGGCCCCGCGAGCGAAGGGCGTCACCGAACTGGCGGAGATGGCGACGAGGAGGTCCCGCGGCCGCAGCCGCTTGCCCTCGCGCCGGCCCTCGCTTGCGCGGTCCTCGGCTCCTTCCACCGCCCGGAAGACGGCCCTGCGTCCGCCCGCCATCACCGCGCGGATGCTAGCGGGTGGAGTGCCGAACGTGGGTGGGCACTCCGCGGCCTCCAGCACGCCCAGCCGCCCGCTCGTCCCCGCGCCCAAGAAGAGGAGCCGCCCGCCGGCGGCCAGGGACCGGGCCGCCGCCACCGCCGCGCGGGCGATGGCGGCCCGCTCCCGGGCCGCGGCCCGGAGGGCCCGGCGGTCCTCGTCGAGGATCAAGCCCACGATTCTCGTCGTCGACAGCGCGTCGAGGCGCCTGCTCCGGGGATTCCTAGCCTCCGTGGGGAGGCGCGACCAGGTCGCGGGCCTCACAGGTGCCGGGAGTCGAAGGGAAACGGCAGCAGCTCGGAGAGGCGCAGGGTCCGCGTGTGGCCCTTGAGGTCGCTCAGGTTCACCCACACGTCTCCGCAGAACTCCCATAGGATCTGCCGACAGGCGCCGCAGGGCGGGGTCAGGCGGGGAGATGCGGTCACTACCGCCACCGCATCGAAGGCGCGGATCCCCTCCGAGACCGCCTTGAAGACCGCCACGCGCTCCGCGCAGAGGGTGAGGCCGTAGGAGGCGTTCTCCACATTGCAGCCGGTCACGATCTCACCGCTCCGCGCGCGCAGAGCCGCACCGACCTTGAAGTGTGAGAAGGGGGCGTGGGCCCGGCGGCGGGCCCCGCGGGCGAGGCGGGCCAGGTCCCGGAGGTCGGGGGGGGCCAGGGGGCGGACCCTCCCTTCCCGGACGCGCGTCATGCCTGCTTTGCCGCCTCCTGGATGATCCGGTTCAGCGCGTCGAGGAGGCCCATTTTCACCTTCTCCCCCACGGCCAGGACCTCCCGGTGGTCCAGCTTCTTCTTGAGCACCCCGGAGGCCATGTTGGTGAGGCAGGAGAGGCCGAGCACCCGCAGGCCCATGTGGCGGGCGGCGATCACCTCGGGCACGGTGGACATGCCCACCGCGTCCGCCCCCATGGCGCGGGCCATCTTGATCTCGGCGGGCGTCTCGTAGGAGGGCCCGGTGAAGCCGATGTAGACCCCCTTGCGCACGGGCACCCCCGCTTTCCAGCAAGCAGCCTCCGCGATCTCGCGCAGCCGGGCGTCATAGGGCTCGGTCATGTCGAAGAAGCGGGGGCCGAGCTCGTCCTCGTTGGGCCCCAGAAGGGGGTTGGTGCCCATGTAGTTGATGTGGTCCTCGATGACCATCAGCTCTCCGGGCTTGTAGTTGACGTTGATGCTGCCCCCGGCGTTGGTCAGGATCAGAATCTTGACCCCCAGCCTGGCCAGCACCCGCACCGGAAAGACGACCTGGTCCATCCGGTAGCCCTCGTAGTAGTGGACCCGGCCCGACATGACCGCCACCGGCACGCCCCCCGCGTGGCCCACCACGAGCTCCCCGCCGTGGCCGGGGGCGGTGGCGGTGGGGAAGTGGGGGATCTGGCTATAGGGGACGCTGGTCGCCTTGTCCAGGGTCCGGGCGAAAGCGCCCAGGCCGGACCCCAGGACGAGGCCGATCGAGGGGCGAAGGGGCGTCCGCCCGGCGATGAACTTTGCCGCTTCCTCCGCCTGTTTGAGGACGCTCACAGCAGCATCCCCGCGATGGAGGCGCTCACGAAGTTGGCTAGGGTTCCCGCGAGCAGGGCGCGCAGCCCGAGGCGGGCGAGGTCGTTGCGCCGCTCCGGGATCAAGGCTCCGATGCCCCCGATCTGGATGCCCACGGAGCCGAAGTTGGCGAAGCCGCAGAGGGCGTAGGTGGCGATGGTGAAGCTGCGGGGGTCGAGCGTCGCCTGCATTGGCCCGAGCCGCGTGTAGGCGATCAGCTCGTTCAGCACCATCCGCGTACCCAGGAGGTCTCCGATTGCGAAGGCGTCTTTCCCGGGCACGCCCATGGCCAGGGCCAGGGGGGCGAAGACCACGCCCAGGATTCTCTCCAGGCTCAGCTCTACATGAAACCAGTTGCCGATGTGGCCCAGAACCAGATTGACGAGGGCCACTAGGGCCAAGAAGGAAATGAGCATGGCGGCCACGTTCAGGGCCAGGTAGAGCCCTTCGCTCGTCCCCCGGGCGGCGGCCCCGATGACGTTGACGTCGGAACGGGGCATGTCCACCTTTACCGTTCCCATCGTCTGGGGAGACCCCGTCTCGGGGATGAGGATCTTGGCCAGGAGGATCGTCCCCGGTGCGGTCATGAGCACGGCCGCCAGCAGGTGGCGGGCCTCGGCCCCGAGAAAAACATAGGCCCCCATGATCCCCGCGCTGACGTGGGCCATGCCCGATGTCATGACGCAGAGGAGCTCCGACTGGGTCATTCCCCCCAGGAAAGGCCGGACGGTCAAGGGGGCTTCGGTTTGGCCCATGAAGATGGAGGCGGCCACGTTCACGCTCTCCGCTCCGCTCGCCCCCATGAGGCGGGTCATGACCATCGCGAAGGCCTTGACCACGACCTGCATGACGCCCAGGTGGTAAAGCACGGCGAAGGTCGCGGCCGCGAAGACGATGGTGGGCAGGACCTGAAACGCGAAGACGAAGCCAATCGGCCCTTCCCCCCCGCTCTTCGCCCCCAGTTTGCCAAAGACGAACTCCGAGCCCACGAACGACAGGCCGAGCAGGCGCGTGACGAGGGCGCCGATCCACGTGAAGAGGTCCTGGCCCCACTGGGTCCGGAGCACGAAGAGGGCAAGCACGAACTGCAGGCCCAGGCCCCAGATCACGGTGCGGGGCTTGATGGCCTTCCGATCGCTCGAGCACGCGTAGGCGATTCCCAGAAACAGGACGAGGCCGACGAGCGAATACAGGCGTTCCATGGGCCGGGACCTCCGCCGAGGTGGCTAGAGTCTGGGGCGGAGGGAGGTCTCAGTCAAGGACGGCGTGGATGAGGGGAGCGCGCGGGGGGGCCTCGGGAGCAACGCGGATGGCCTCCCGCAGCCGATGCTGGGCCTCGTCCAGGCGCCCGCGGTCGTTGACGTGCAGGGTCAGGAGCGGCTCGTCCTTGATCACGAGGTCGCCCACCTTCTTGTGCAGCACGAGGCCTACCGCGGGGTCGATGGCGCTGTCCACGGTTTCCCGGCCCGCGCCCAGGAGCATGGCCGCGTGGCCCACGGCCCGGCAGCCGATGCGGACCACTCGCCCGTCCGCCTCGGCCTTGAGGTCCACCTGTTCCCGCGCCCGAGGCAGCCGGGAGCCGTCGTCGCAGACCCGGGGGTCCCCCCCCTGGAGCTCCACGATCTCCTGAAACTTCCGGAGCCCGGCGCCAGAGCCCAAGGCGTCCCGCACCCGGGCCCGGGCCGCTTCCATGGTTGGGACCAGGCCCCCGAGGGTCAGCATCCAGCCCGCAAGCTCCAGGGAAAGGGACTCCAAGTCCTTGGGGCCCCGGCCCTTCAAGGTCTCGACGCACTCCGCAACCTCGAGCGCGTTACCCACCGCGTGGCCCAGGGGCTGCTCCATGTCCGTGATGAGGGCGGCCACCTTCTTGCCCAGGCCCCGGCCGATCGCCACCATCGTCTCGGCCAGGCCCTTCGACTCCGGCAAGGTCTTCATGAACGCGCCATCCCCCGTCTTCACGTCCAGGATCAGAGCGTCGATCCCCTCCGCCATCTTCTTGCTCATGATCGAGGCCGCGATCAGGGGCAGGCTCTCCACGGTGGCGGTGACGTCGCGCAGGGCGTAGAGCTTTCGGTCCGCGGGGGCGATCTCAGGGGTCTGGCCGATCAGGCCCAGCCTTGCCTTACGGAGCACGGCCCGGAACTCGGTGAGCGATAGGTTGACCCGGAAGCCCGGGATCGATTCGAGCTTGTCCAGGGTGCCCCCGGTGTGTCCGAGGCCGCGGCCGGAGATCATGGGCACGTACACTCCGCAGGCCGCGGCGAGGGGGGCCAAGATCAGGCTAGTCTTGTCGCCCACCCCCCCCGTGGAGTGCTTGTCGGCCTTCGGCCCCGGGAGGTCGGAGAGATCCAGCACCTCGCCCGTGCCCATCATGGCCTCGGCCAGGCCCACCGTCTCCCCCGCGGTCATGCCCTTGAAGAAGATGGCCATGGCCAGGGCGGAGGCCTGATAGTCGGGGATCCGACCACGGGTATAGCCTTCGACGAAGAACGAGATCTCCTCTCGGGACAGTTCGAGACCGTCCCGCTTGCGCTGGATGACGTCGACCGCCCGCATGGTCCTGCCTATCGCTTCTTGAGGCGCTCCACCTCCGCCCAGAGGTCCCGCTTCTTGCGCGCGGGCGCCACGGGGGCGGGGGGAGGCTCGGGGGGGGGTGGCATGCCGGCCAAAACCTGATCCATCAGGCTCTTCTTCTCGTCCTTCTTGCTCTTCCGCTTGGCCGGCACCTCGGCCTTCCGGTAGTCGTGCGTGTTGTGGCAGGTCCGGCACGTGACCTTGGCCACGGCGCCCTCGAACAGGCTGGCGATGTCGTGGTTCATCAGCAACCGGCAGCGCGGGCAGTAGTCGTCAATCACGTCGCCGAGCCGGGGCGGACGATCCATGGGCCCTCCGGGCATGGTCGGAGTCGGCGTCCTGAATGTGCCATTCACGCTTCCCGCGGCGTCCGCCAAACGTCGGCGGGGCTCTCGACGCTCCACGTGCCTTACTTCCGGCCCTCCTGGCCGTAGCGCCCGTCATGTGGGCGAGTCAGGGCGCCACGGTACCACGAACCCAGCCGAGGCAGGTCCGATAGCCTTGGGCAACCTCTGCTGGTCGCAACCGGCTGCCGGGGGTCGCGTTCGGTCAAGCGCTCCGATGAGGGGAGTATAGCGCACCCCCAAGCACGGGTAGGCTAGAATCACCCCCCGGAGCGCTCGCGGGTAGAACCTCGCCGCGGCCCGCGGAACCCGCGGCGGCGAGGACCAAAACCGCGGGCGTACTCGGTCGAGGAGGTGGAATCTTCGGCGGCCGCGGGCCGTCGCCCAGGATTTGATCATGCGCAACGCGGAGGTCATCCGCCAGTGGAAGATCCTCAAGACCATCGAGGCCGGGCGCTTCACCACTGCCCCCGAGATGGCGCGGGAGCATGGGGTCACGGAGCGCACGATACGCCGCGACATCGAGGCCCTGCAGGAAGCGGGCTTCCCGCTCTACGACGATCGCTCCGAGGGGCGCAAAGTCTGGCGGCTGGTCGAAGGCTATAAGCAGCGCCTGACCCAGAGCTTCACCCTGGCCGAGCTGGCCGCCCTCTACTTTGGCAAGAACCTCCTCACCTTCCTGGGGGGGGCCCCCTTTTCCCAGGACTTGGAATCGGCCTTCGCCAAGATCCGCGAGGCCCTGCCCGCCCGGAGCCTGCCGTACCTGGCCCGGATCCAAGAGCTTTTTTCCGCCCGTCCCGATCCCTGGAAGGACTATTCGAAGAAGGCGGACATCATCGCAGGGCTCATTGACGCCACCCTCCACCAGCGCCAGCTCGCGATCGCCTACTTCTCCTTCAACTCCAAGCGCACAAAGACCTACACCCTGGACCCCTACCGGCTCGTCTACTATCACGGAGGGCTCTATCTCTACGCGCGCGCCCACGAGTATGGCGAAGTACGGACCTTCGCGGTAGAACGCATTCAGAGCATCGAGGTCCTCGACCACACGTTCGAGGTTCCGCCCGATTTCAGCGTCTCCGAGTACGCCCGCGGGGCCTTCGGGATCGCGGGGGGGAAGGCAGAGACGGTGGAGCTTCTCTTCGGCCCCGAGATGGCGGGCTACATCCGCGAGCGGGTGTGGCACGAGAGCCAGGTCTTGGGCGACCGGCCCGACGGCTCTGTGACCCTGCGCCTCCAGGTGGCCCCGGGCTGGGAGCTGAAGTCCTGGATAAAGGGCTTCCTGCCCCATGTCCGGGTTCTGCAACCCCCATCCCTGCGTGAGGAGATCGGGAAAGACCTGGAGAAGGCGGCCCCGAGCTTCAAGGGCTCCCGGAAGGCTTCGCGTTAGTATGCACCCTGTGGCCGGCCTCGAGACCTTCCCCAATCGCCACCCCGGCCGCGACTACACCATCGAGCACACCTGCCCCGAGTTCACGGCCCTTTGCCCCAAGACCGGCCAGCCCGACTTCGCCACCATACGCCTGAGCTACGTGCCCGATCGGGAGTGCGTGGAGCTGAAGAGCCTCAAGCTTTACCTGCAGGCCTTCCGAAACCGCGGGATCTTCTATGAGCACGTGACCAACGTGATCCTGGACGACCTGGTCGCGGCGGTGAAGCCGCGGAGCATGACCGTGGAGGGGCACTTCCACGTTCGGGGGGGCATCTCGACCGTGGTGCGTGCGAGCTACGAGGCCCCCCGCCGGGCCCGCCGGCGGGGCCGATGAGAGCGCTCACCTTCCTGGCCCGGCGCTTCGTGGCGGGAGAGACGGCGGAGGACGCGGTGGCAGTGGGCGGGCGTCTGCGCGAGCGGGGCATCAATGCCACCTTTGACAAGCTGGGCGAGGATGTCCATGACCGCGACGCGGCCCGCCGCGCCGCCGAGGCGGCCAAGGAGGTCCTCCGTCTGATCACCCCTCCGGTGGACCGAAACATCTCGATCAAGCTCTCCTCCATGGGCCAGGAGATCTCGCGCGACTTCTGCCTGGAGATGGCGGCCGGGATCCTGGACGTGGCCCGCCAAGTGGGGGGCTTCGTTCGCCTGGACATGGAGGGCTCGAAGCTCACCCAGGACACGATTGAGATCTTCCACACCTTGCGCAAGACCCACCAGAACGTGGGGATCGTCTTGCAGGCCTATCTCCGCCGCACCGAAGAGGACGTGAAGGAGGCGATCTCCCGCGGGGACCGCATTCGCCTTTGCAAGGGCGCATACAAGGAGCCCGAACGCATCGCCTGGACGGACATGGCAGACATCCGCCGGAACTTCCAGAAGTGCGCTCGCTTACTCCTGAGCGGAGGCACCTACCCTGCCATTGCGACCCACGACGAGTCCTTGGTGCAGGGGACCCTCGACTACACGCGCGAGGAGAAGATCCCGGCCGCGCGCTTCGAGTTCCAGATGCTGTACGGCCTCAGGCCAAGACGCTGGGACGAGCTCGTTGCCGCGGGTCACAATGTGCGGATCTACATTCCCTACGGCACGCACTGGCTGCCTTACTTCTACCGCCGGCTTCGAGAGCGGAAGGAGAACGTCCTGTTTGTCCTGCGGAGCCTCGTCGGTGGTTGAAGGGGGGGCGGGCGCCCTGGACCCAGACACTGGCGCTCCCCTAGCCAGAAGTCGGTAATACTTGCCGAATTCCCCATGAAGGCTGCGGTTTACAGGGGTGCCAACGACCTCCGCATCGAGGACATCCCGGTTCCCGACGTGGAACGGGGAGAGATGCTGGTCCGAGTGGACTCCTGCGGCATCTGCGGCACCGACATTAAGAAGATCAAGAAAGGCCTCCTGGCCGGCCCCCGAGTGTTCGGCCACGAGATCGCGGGAACGGTCGTCAGGCCTGGTCCCGGTGTCTCCCGATTCCGGGAAGGCCAGCGGGTCGTCCTCCACCATCACATTCCGTGCGGGTCGTGCTTTTACTGCGGGCACGCGGCCTACGCCCAGTGCGAGGGCTACAAGCGGAATGGGACGACCGCGGGGTTCGAGCCGGCCGGAGGCGGCTTCGCGGAGTACGTCAAGGCCATGGACTGGATCGTGGAGCGGGGGGCCATACCCGTCCCCGACGGGGTATGGCCGGAGGAAGCGATCTTTGTCGAGCCCGTCAACACCTGCCTCAAGGCCGTCAAGAAGGCCGAAGTGCAGGGGGGGGAGACCGTCCTCGTGGTGGGGCAGGGGCCGATCGGTCTGCTGCTCCTACAGCTCGCCCGCTGGGCCGGGGCCGGCACCATCGTTTCCGACATCATGCCCGACCGCCTCGAGATGAGCCGCCGTCTGGGGGCAGAGGTCGCTCTGGATGCGACCGTCGATGTGAGCCGTGAGGTGAGGGCCCTGACCGGAGGCCGGGGTGCCGACTGCGCCTTTGTGGCCGCGGTCGGTAGCCTCCCCTTCGCCCAGGCGGTTAGCGCCACCCGCCCCGGCGGCCGTATCATGGTGTTTGCTGCAACTTCCGCTGGAGAGACGGCCGAGATGGACCTAGGCGCCCTGTGCGCCGCCGAGAAGGAGATCCGCACGTCCTATAGCGCGTCGGTCGACGTTCAGGACTTGGCGGCCCGCCTTGTGTTCGGTCGGGAGATCCGGGTCCGGGAGCTCGTGACCCATCGCCTCCCCCTCCCGGAGGCCACGGCTGCGGTCGAACTTGCGTCGAGGCCTGCCCCCGGTGTCTTGAAGGTCGTCCTGCAGGCCCAAACCACTGTGAGGTAAGAGTTTGCCCCTGCGCATGAAGGCCGCCATCCTCTACGGGAGAGAGGACGTACGCGTCGAGGATGTCGAGGTCCCCGCCCTTGACCCGGGCGATGTTCTCCTGCGCACGAAGGTGGCCTTGACTTGTGGCACCGACGTAAAGGTCTTCCGCCGCGGCTACCATGCCCGCATGATCGTGCCCCCCGCAGTCTTCGGGCACGAGGTGGCGGGGGTGGTGGAGAAGGTCGGGGCGGGCCTCGAGGGTGTGGAGCCGGGCACGCCGGTGGTTGTCGCGAATTCGGCCCCCTGTGGAGAGTGCCACTATTGCCGGCACGACATGCCTAGCCTCTGCGATGACCTCCTTTTCTGGAACGGGGCCTACGCGGAGTTCGCCCGGATCCCGGCCCGGGTCGTGAAGCACAATCTCATCCCGCTCACCGAGGGCCTCGCCTTCCGGGAGGCGGCCATGGTCGAGCCCCTGGCCTGCGTGGTGCGGGGCGTGGAGGAGAGCTGGATCGGCCGCGGGCAGTCGGTGGCCGTGATCGGCGTCGGCCCCATCGGCCTTATGTTCGTGGCGCTGGCCCATATGCGCGGAGCCCACGTGGTGGCAGCTGGCCGGAACCGCGCCCGGCTCGAGAAGGCCCTGGAGATGGGGGCGGAGACGACCGTCTCCGTGCTCGAGGGCCCGGACCTAGCCGAGCAACTCCGTGAGTGCAGTCCAGGCCGCCGCGGCCCCGACGTCGTGATCGAAGCGGTGGGCCTGCCGGAGACGTGCGAAGCCGCCGTGCGAGCCGTCCGCAAGGGAGGGGTCGTCAACCTCTTCGGTGGCTGCCCGGCCGACAGCCGTATCGGGATTGACTCCCAGCGCCTCCACTATCAGGAGCTGACGATCAAATCCACGTTCCACCATACGCCGGAGAGCGTCCGGAAGGCGTTCCGGCTGATCGCGGATGGGCACATCGACCCGAACGCCTTCATCACATCCGATGCCCCTCTGGACGAGCTGCCCCAAGTCCTAGGACGGCTGGCCCGTGGCGGCGATGGCCTGAAGACCGCGATCCTGCCTTGGGGACCGGAGTAGGACGTTGAAAAGAAAGAGGGGGCGCACAGGCGCCCCCTATCTATCAGCAGATCTGAGACTTAGCGTCTCTTCCTAGACTTCGACTTCTTACCGGCCTTCTTGCTGTGGCGCTTCTTGGCGTGCGCCTTCTTGGCGTGGGCCTTCTTGGCGTGGCCCTTCTTGGCTCTCTTCGCCTTTTTGGCCTTCTTGCCGGCCTTCTTGTGTGCCTTCGCCTTGGCCTTCTTCTTCCCCTTGGCTGCCTTGCGCGCCTTGGCCTTGTGCTTCTTGGGGGCGGCGGGCGCGGACGCTGGCGCGGGGCTGAATGCAGGCGGTGGCGGGGCGGGTTCCGGGGGAGCCATCGGCCCCGGCGAACCCATATGCGTGTCGTCCTCCATGTTTTCTACCTCCAGGAGTAGGTGGGTTCCGGCTCGCCGGCGAGCCGTGCCCAGAGCGAAAGTCGATGGCAGAGTGTGCTCCCGCTGGCCCCCCGCCGTCAAGCTTGAAGGCGGAAGATCCGTGAGCGGGATCACGGGCAGCGCGCCGCTGCCAGCCGCGCCCTTTAGTTCAGCGTGAAGTCGCGGGGGAGGTCCGCCAACACGCCGCAGTCGTCGCAGAGGGTGTACCCCCCACCCCCGCCGTGTCGGCCCAAGGCGATGGGATGGAGGTCCGCGGCCAGAACACGACCCGACCGGCTGATCGAGAGGACCAACGTCCCACAGAGTGGGCATCGCGCGTCAACCGCCCCTACAGCGAAGCTGGCCACGCCCCCCTCCCTTCCCGGCGGCCATCACCCCGAAGGGGATCTCGGTCGCCTCAACTCAATGGACGTGGACCGCAAGCAAAAGGTTCAGGGGGGCGTGCGCTTGCTCACTTGGTTTGACCCTGACACATACTCTTTGACGGCGAAGCGCCAGCCGTACAGTTCGGATCAGGCGGGTGAAGACCGCTTTCCAGCTTGGGACAGCGTAGCGCTCACGGCGATGGTTCTTCCAAACGACGCCAAGTGACGCTAAGTGATCTTGACACGCCGCCTGGAGCCCTGTTAATCTCACGTAGTCATCTGACGCGGGGTAGAGCAGCCAGGTAGCTCGTTGGGCTCATAACCCAAAGGTCGCAGGTTCAAATCCTGCCCCCGCTACCAACTCAATCATAAGAACTTAGGGCCCTCGAAAGACTTCATCTTTCGAGGGCCTCATTGCTTTGGGGCGTTGTTGGGGCGTTCGCACGCGGTCGCGCTTCCACTGCCGCGCCAAGGTGCACGCACGCGGGCCCCCTCGCCTTCGCGATCCGATTTCCACCTGCGTGCCAGACTCGATTCTGGCGAGGCAAAGCCCAGGAGTGCGGCTACGAGGTCAGCGGGGCGGCCCCGCCCGTGACCGCCTGAGCCTCCGCGATAGGTACGAGCGTTGTGGGCGCATCGCTCGCCTCCCCGCCGCGGCGACGCGCCCCACCCTCCTTTGACTTCCCGCTTTGCGGGATGCTAGTTTAGGTTCTCATCCTCAGCCTAGGTGCGCCGGGGCATGCGGTCCCACTTCGCGTACTGCGATCAGCGCCTCCCATATGCCCCGGGGTCGAGCCCGTTCAACATCAAGGGCGAGTACTACCGCCAGACCGCCGATGTGGTGGCCTACCACGAGAAGAAGAGCCAGGGCGCGCTCATGCCCATCCTCGAGCGCGAGGGCCTGCGCGAGTTCGTGGGCCAGACCTTCCTCTCCTCGGCGTTCTACGACGTGATGCCGCTGCCGCGCATCGTGATGGCGGTGGCGGAGGCGCGGGGCCGCGACGTCCACGAGTTCACGTCCCGGATGGGACAGGCGGCGGTGGAGGCCCAGATGAAGGGCGTGTATGCGCGCTTGCTCAACCAGCTCACGCCGAAGAACTTTGTCCAGCGCTTCGACCGGGTGATCAACCTCTTCTACGACTTCGCGCCCGTGATCGTCACGGCAAGCGATGCCGGCGCCCGCGTCGTGCGCAGGGGCATGCCCCTCGGCATCAGCGAGTGGTGGGCCGTGGTGACCGTCCCCTTCGTGGTTGTCCCCTTGAGCGCGGGGGGCGCTCGGGACGTGACCGTCGAGTGGCGCCTCGAGCCCTCCGGCGTGCAGGAGGGCGTACCCGTGGGCGCGGCCATCCTCGAAGTGGGGTGGGCGGCGGACTGAGGGCGAGGCGAGATCGCCGGGCTCAGAGTTGGAGCGACTTGACCTCCAGGAACGCCTCGAGCCCGTATCGGCCTAGCTCCCTTCCGTGGCCCGATTGCTTGTATCCGCCGAAGGGGGCCATGGGGTTGAAGCGCCCCCCGTTGATGTCCACCTGTCCGGCCCGCAGCCGGCGCGCGATCGCCTCGGCGCGCCGCCCGTCCGCCGACCAGACCGCTCCGGCCAAGCCGTACCGCGTACCGTTTGCGATCCGGACCGCTTCGTCTTCGTCCTGGTAGGCCAGCACCGACAAAACCGGGCCGAAGATCTCCTCGCGCGCGATGGTCATGTCCGGCTGGACACCGGCGAAGACCGTGGGCCGCACGTAGTAGCCCCTGGCCAGTCCGGGAGGCGCCTCAGGACCGCCGACCATCAGCTCCGCGCCTTCCCGCAGGCCCTTGCGGATGTATTCTCGGACTCGATCGCGCTGAGCGCAGGAGACGAGTGGACCCAGCTTGGCCTCTCCGCCGAACGGATCGCCGACGGTGAATCCTCCGGCGATGTCGGCCGCGAGCTTCACTGCTTCGGCTTGGCGCGACCTCGGTACCAGCAGGCGGGTGAGCGCGCTGCACGTCTGGCCCGAGTTGAGGAGGCACGAGCTCACGGTAGACCGGACCGCCTTCGCCATATCGCCGTCCTCGAGGAGGATCGAAGCCGACTTCCCGCCCAGCTCCAGCGCCACGCGCTTGACGGTCTGGCTGGCGATCTCCGAGACACGCCGGCCCGCGCGCGTCGATCCCGTGAACGAGATCATGTCCACGTCAGGATGGGCGGCCAGCACCTCGCCGACGACGGGTCCGGTGCCGCAGACCAGATTGAAGACACCGGGAGGCAAGCCCGCGGCCTCCACGACCTCCGCCAGCAGGAAGGCGCTGAGAGGCGCCACCTCGCTGGGTTTCAGGACCACGGTGCACCCGGCAGCGAGGGCGGGCGCCACCTTGGCCACGATCTGGTGCAGGGGGTAGTTCCAGGGACTGATGGCTCCTACCACCCCCACCGGCTCCCGCACGACCAGCGAGTTGCCAATGCGCTCCTCGAAGCAGAAGCTTCCGAGCATCTCCGCGTAGCTCGCCATCACCCTGATCGGCACGCCGGCCTGGATGGCTCGCGACAGGCGGAGAGGCATCCCCACCTCGCCCGTGATCGTGTGCGCGATCTCCTCCTCGCGTGCGGCGAGACCCTCCGATAGGCCGCGCAGATACTGGGCACGCTCGGCCACGGAGGTGATCGCCCACCCCTCGAAAGCCCGCCGCGCCGCCCCCACGGCGCGCTCCACGTCTTCGGAGCTGCCCGCCGGGACCCGGGCCATGACCTCTTCCGTGGAGGCGTTGATGACCTCGAGAACCCCGCTGGCCCCGGACGAAACCCACTCACCGTTGATGTAGAGTCTGTCTTGGATCGGCATGCCTTCTCTTGTTTACCGCGCGGTCGGTGCATTATGTCCCAGATCCGGGGGCGCACGTCTCCGGAAGAGGTAGATCGTGAAAGCTGCCGTCTGTCGCACCCGAGGCCAGCCGGTGCAGGTCGAGGATGTCGAGCTCGGCCGTCCGCAGCAGGACGAAGTCCTCGTCCGGCTCGCGGCCAGCGGGGTCTGCCATTCCGACTATTCGGTCGTGAACGGCGTGATGCCCATGAAGCTTCCCTGCGTGCTTGGGCACGAGGGGGCGGGAGTGGTAGAGGAGGTCGGGGCGGGGGTCAGCCACGTCCGGCCCGGCGACCGCGTGGTGCTCTCGTGGGTCACGCCGTGCGGAAGCTGCTTCTATTGCCGCGAGGGCCAGCCCAACCTGTGCGACCTCGGTACGAAGATCAACTCCCATCACCGGATGCCCGATGGCACCAGCCGCCATCACAAGGACGGTGAGGACCTCCAGTCGTTCTCGGCCATTGGCGCCATGGCCGAGCTAGCGGTGGTGCCTGCGGGGGCCGCGGTCAAGCTGCCGCCCGACGCCCCCCTGGAGAAGGCCGCCCTGATCGGCTGCTCGGTGATGACCGGAGTGGGTGCCGTCTGGCACACCGCCGACGTGAAACCGGGCAGCCGCGTGGCCGTCTTCGGCGCGGGTGGCGTGGGGTTGAACGCCATCCAGGGCGCCGCCCTCGTCGGGGCCGAGCGCATCATTGCCGTCGATGTCCACGCGCGCAAGCTCGAGCTGGCCCGCGTCTTCGGAGCCACGCACGTCGTGGACGGCTCTCGAGAAGACGCGGGGGCGGCGATCAGGGAGCTGACGGACGGGCGCGGAGCGGACTACGCGTTCGAGGCCATCGGAAGCAAGAAGACGATCGAGCAGGCCTACGCTGCCGTGCGCAGGGGTGGTACGTGCGTGGTGATCGGGATCGGGCCACGGACGGAATCCGTGGAGCTGAACGTCTTCATGCTTCCCGTCCTGGAGAAGCGCCTCGTCGGCTGCTGGTACGGCGGAGCCCGCGTCCATCGCGACCTGCCGCGGCTGCTCGCGATGTACCGCGCCGGCAAGCTCAAGCTCGACGAGCTGGTGACCCGCACCTACCGTCTGGAAGAAGTCAATCAGGCCTTCGCGGACATGGAGCGTGGGGAAAATGCCCGGGGCGTGATCACCTTCCCAGGGGTGTGAGAGGCGCCTGGCCCGGGCCCGCCCCCCGCATCCACGACTGCAGCTTCAGGACGTCCTTCTTCACGCAGCGCGAAGCGGCGAATAGGACGGCGGAGAGGATCGCCGCGAGCAGGGGAACGAGGTAGAGGGCGTTGTGCAGGCCCTCCGCTCGGAACGGGTTCAGGGCGGCGGGCGAGGTGGCCCTGGCGCCGCCCACCATCGTCAGCAAGACGTCGAAGAGCACCGCGCCGACCGACCGCTCGCCGACCACGCCAGCGGCGGCGCCCGCCCTCATCGTGAAGTAATCGCTGGCGACACCTGTACCGAGCGGACCGAGGGATGCCCCAAGGAGGTACATCGCACAGAAGTAGAGGGCCATCGCCGTTCCCCGCAGCGACGGCGCTACGATGTCCTGAACGGTCGAATAGACAGTCGCGTAGTACGCGTACATGACACCGATGCCGAAACCCATGAGCAACGAAAACGTAAGCACGTCCCCGCGAGGCCGCAGCAGCGCCAGGAACATGGCCGGCGTCGAGACCACGAGCGCCCCGGTAGCGACGAGCAGCCGGCCGTCCACCCGCCGCCGGTACAGCGCGTCGGCCGCGATGCCCCCGCCGAACAGGCCGACGATCCCCGAAAGGCCGTACACGACCATCGAGATCCTCCCCGCCTCGGCCACGCCTACGCCGTGAAAGCGAATGAGGAAAGGGACCAGGAACGCCCCGAGGGCGTACATGTTGAAGTTGTGCAGCACGCCGGAGGCGATCACCCACCACAGCGTGGGGATGGACATCACGAGGGCATAGGGCGAGCCCCGAGGCCGACGCTCGCCCACGGCGTGCTCCTCGGCCATCCCGCGCGCGGGCTCCCGGATCCAAAGCGCTGCCACCGCGCATAAAAGCCCCGGCACCGCCGCCACGTAGAACGTCGCCCGCCATCCCCAATTGTGCGCGATCCACCCGCCTAGGCCGTTGGCCAGGCCGAGCCCGACCGGGAGTCCGAGCATCCAGATCGCCACCGCGCGGGCGCGCCGTGTCCCCGGGAACAGGTCGCCGATGAGTGATGTGGACGCCGGCGAGCACGTCGCCTCGCCGACGCCCACGCCGAGACGCGCCACGACCATCTGCGCGAAGCTGCGTGCGCAGCCGGAGACGGCGGTCAACGCGCTCCAGACAAAGACGCCGGCGCTCAGGATGCGCCTGCGTTCCCTTCGGTCCGCGAGCCGGCCGAGGGGCACGCCCACGACGGCGTACAGCAGCGTGAACACCGTCCCGAGTAGACCGAGCGCGGTGTCGCTGAGGGCCCATTCCCTGCGCACCTCCTCCCCCACGGCGCCCAGGATCTGGCGGTCGAAGAAGTTCATCAGGTTGATCGCGAATAGCACCGCGAGCGCATACGTGGCGCCGCTGTGCGCGCCCGTGACTCGTGCGGCGGGTGTTGCAGGCGCCGGCTTGTCCAAGGAGAACCGGCCGATAGTAACACGGCCGCCCGAGCTTTCCCGAGCAGTAAAGCATTGACACCGAGCCCGGACCGCCGTATAAGCGCTCACTGATGCCCGCGATCAAAGAGCTCTTCGACCTGTCCGGCCGCACGGCCATCGTCACCGGAGGCTCGCGGGGCTTGGGCCGAGAGATGGCCGAAGGCTTGGCCGAAGCCGGTGCCGCGCTGATGCTGTGCGCCCGGCGAGAGGAGTGGCTCACGCCGACCGTACAGGACATGCGGGCGCACGGCTTCCGCGTCGAGGGGCTGGTCGCGGACGTTTCCAGGCCCTCCGACGTACAAGGGGTCGTCGACGGCGCCGTCGCCGCTTTCGGAAAGATCGACATCCTGATCAACAACGCCGGCGTGACCTGGGGTGAAGAGCCGGAAGCCATGCCCCTCGAGAAATGGCAGAGGGTCATCGACGTGAACCTGACCGGCGCCTTCCTGTTCTCGCAGTCGGCCGGGCGCGAGATGTTGAAGCGGCGGTACGGCCGTATCGTCAACGTCGCGTCGCTCGCGGGGCTGCGCTCGTCGGTCCACGGTCCGCACTACGCGGCCTACGCGGCGAGCAAGGCCGGGCTCATGGGGTTGACGCGCGAGCTGGCGGCTTCCTGGGGCAGGCAGGGCATCCGCGTCAACGCGATCGCGCCCGGCTTCTTCCACTCCCGGATGGCGGATCCGGCGATCCCCATGGCGGAGCCCGACATCAAGGCGAACAGCCCGATCCCGCGGGTGGGAGATGCGGGAGAGCTGAAAGGCGTCACGGTCTTTCTCGCCGCGGATGCCTCGAACTACGTCACCGGCCAGGTCATCGCTGTCGATGGCGGCCGCTCGATCGTCTGAAGACAGTCCAAGAAGACCATGGTCTGGAAGAGCCCCTACGCCGACGCCAACATCCCCGAAGCTCCGCTCACGAGCGTGGTGCTGGAGCGCGCGACTGCGTTGGGCGACAAACCTGCGCTGGTGTGTGGGGTAACCGGCCGCCGCATCACCTACGCCGAGCTCATCGAAGGAGTGCGGCGCGTTGCGCGGGGCCTAGCCGATCGTGGCTTCGGGCCCGGCGACGTTCTCGGCCTCTACAGCCCCAACCTGCCCGAGTATGCCTTGGCCGTCTTCGGCGTGGCAAGACTGGGCGGCATCGTTACCACCGTGAACCCGCTCTACACCGTGGACGAATTGGTCCACCAGCTCGAGGACGCCCGCGCCCGAGTCCTCGTCACCGCCCCCCCGTTCCTGGAGAAGGCGCGCGCGGCCGCTTCCCGCACCGGCGTCAAGGAGGTCTTCGTCTTCGGCGAGGCCGACGGCGCGCTCCCCTTCGCCTCACTGTTTCGAAGCGTCGGTGAGCCGCCCGCGGTCGAGATCGCCCCTCGCGAGGACGTCGCCGTCCTCCCGTACTCGAGCGGCACGACCGGCCGGTCCAAGGGCGTGATGCTGACGCACCACAACCTGGTCTCCAACATCTTCCAGTGCGTCGGCATGGACGACATCCGCGAGGACGACGTCGTGATCGCTGTGCTGCCGTTCTTCCACATCTACGGTCTCTCCGTCCTGTTGAACATGACGCTCCATCACGGCTGCACCCTGGTGACGCTACCCCGTTTCGAGCTGGAGCCGTTCGTCAAGGCGCTGGAGGACCACAAAGTCACGCGCGCCTACGTCGTGCCACCGATCATCCTGGGCCTGGCCAAGCACCCGGTGGTGGACACGTTCGACCTGCGCAGCCTGCGCTGCATCAACTCTGGCGCCGCGCCGCTCGGAGCGGAGGTCCAGGGCGCGCTGGCCAGGCGCCTCCGCTGCATCGTCAAGCAGGGCTACGGGCTCACGGAGACGAGCCCGGTCACGCACACGAACCCCGATGACGGCGTGCGGTTGGGAGCGTCGGGTCTGCTCATCCGGAACACCGAGTGCCGGATCGTGGATCCGGGCTCCGGCGCGGACCTGGGGACGGGCGAGCACGGCGAGCTTTGGGTGCGGGGACCGCAGGTGATGAAGGGCTACCTGAACGACCCGAGTGCCACGCGCGCATCGATCACGCCCGAAGGGTGGCTCCGGACGGGCGACATCGGCTATGTCGACGCCGACGGATTCCTGTTCGTGGTGGACCGGCTCAAGGAGCTGATCAAGTACAAGGGGATGCAGGTGCCGCCGGCAGAGTTAGAGGCGCTACTCCTGACGCACCCCGCGGTGGCGGATGCGGCCGTGATCGGCAGCCCAGACTCGGAAGCGGGCGAGGTGCCGAAGGCCTTCGTGGTCCTGAAGGGCGAGGCCACGCCGGATGAGCTGATGGCGTTCGTCGCGGAACGCGTCGCTCCCCACAAGAAGATCCGCCTGCTCGAGATCGCGGAGCAGATCCCCAAGTCGCCGGCGGGCAAGATCCTGCGGCGGCTGCTCGTGGAACGGGAGCGCTTGCTGAATTCGCCCCCGGACGCCTCGCGGCCCTAGCCCGGGTCTCGGTCCCGGCGCAGCTCCAGCTTGGCGATCGCCTCCCGGTGCACCTCGTCGGGCCCATCCGCGAGACGAACCGTCCGCGCGTGCGCCCAGGCCGACGCGAGGCCGAAATCGTCGCTGACGCCCGCGCCCCCGTGGGCCTGGATGGCGCGGTCGATCACGCGAAGTGCGGCGCGCGGCACCACGACCTTGATCATCGCGATCTCGCCGCGAGCGGCCTTGTTGCCCGCGCTGTCCATCAGGTAGGCCGCCTTGAGCGTCAGGAGGCGCGCCTGCTCGATGTCCATTCGCGACTCCGCGATGTCGGCCCGGATCGTCCCCTGCTCGGCCAGGGACTTGCCGAAGGCGTGACGGGAGGCGACCCGCCGGCACATGGCGGCCAGCGCGCGCTCCGCCATGCCGATCAGGCGCATGCAGTGGTGGACGCGGCCCGGCCCCAGGCGTCCCTGCGCGATCTCGAAGCCGCGGCCCTCGCCGAGCAGCAGGTTCGACGCCGGGACGCGCACGTTCTCGAATGTCATCTCCGCGTGCCCGTGCGGCGCGTCGTCGTACCCAAAGACGGGCAGCATGCGATTGACGGTGACGCCGGGGGCGTCCATGGGGACGAGGATCATCGACTGCTGCTGATGGCGCGGAGCATCCTCGTCCGTCTTGCCCATGAAGATCGCCACCTTGCAGCGCGGATCGCCCGCGCCGGAGATCCACCACTTGCGGCCATTGATCCGGTAGCCACCGCCGTCCTTGACGATGCGGGACCGGATGTTCGTCGCGTCAGAAGAGGCGACGTCCGGCTCCGTCATGGCGAAGCACGACCGGATCTCGCCCGCGAGCAGCGGCTCCAGCCAACGCTTCCGTTGCTCCGCCGTCCCGTAGCGGACCAGCACCTCCATGTTGCCGGTGTCGGGGGCCGAGCAGTTGAACACCTCGGGCGCAAGGGGAAGGGCCCGGCCCATAATCTCGCACAGCGGCGCGTACTCGGCGTTCGTGAGCCCGGCCCCGTACTCGCTCTCGGCTAGGAACAGGTTCCACAAGCCGGCCCCGCGTGCCCTGGCCTTCAGCTCCTCGACGATGGGGGCCGGCTGCCAGCGGTCGCCCTCGGCCACCTGTCGGGCAAAGGTGGCTTCGTTCGGATGAACGTGCTCGTCCATGAACCGGACCAGCCGCACCTCGAGGTCCTGCACCTTTGTCGAACGCGCGAAAGGACTTTGCTCTGCGGTCAAGTTGCTGGCATGATAACGCGAGTTGCCTCGATTGTCTCAGGTGAGAGCCCATGTCTAACCTCGTGCGCTACGAGCCAACGCAGAGGGTCGCCGTCCTCACCGTCGACAACCCCCCCGTGAACGCGCTCGGACCCGGAGTGCTGGCCGCCATCGAGGAGGCCGTCGCCCGCGGCCTCTGCGACCCCCTGGTCGACGCCCTGGTCCTGATCGGGGCCGGCCAGACCTTCGTGGCCGGCGCCGACATCAACATGTTCAAGACGATCAAGAGCCGCGAGGAGTCGATCGAGAGGTCGCAGCAGACCCACGCACGACTGTTGCGCCTCGAGGACGCCAGGAAGCCGGTGGTGGCTGCCATCCACGGCAGTGCGCTCGGCGGCGGGCTGGAGCTGGCCATGGCCTGCCACTACCGGGTCGCGACGGCGGACGCGAAGCTCGGACAGCCTGAGGTGACCCTCGGCATCATCCCCGGTGCGGGCGGCACGCAACGCCTCCCCCGGCTCGCCGGCGCCGCCATGGCGCTGGAGATGTGCACGGAGGGCAAGCCGGTTCCCGCGGCGCGGGCGCAGACGAGCGGGATCGTCGACCGCGTCGTGAGCGGAGATCTCCGGGAAGCGGCCATTGCTTTCGCCGGCGAGCGCGCGGGCGAAGTTCGACCAACGCGCGAGCGGACCGCGAAGATCGCGGACCGCGCCGCGGGGCTCGCCGCCTGCCTGGCCGTCCGGACGGCGCTGGGCAAGACCCCGCGCGGCGCGCGGGCGCCGCTCGTGGCCGTCGACGCGATCGAGGCTGCCTTGACCCTGGACTTCGACGCTGGCTGCGCCCGCGAGCGGGAGCTCTTCGCGGACTGCGTCCTGTCCACCCAGTCGCGCGCGCTCGTGCATCTCTTCTTCGCCGAGCGAGAAGGCGGCAAGGTTCCCGATGTACCGAGAGAGACGAAGGCTCGCGAGATCCAGCGGGCGGGCGTGGTCGGCGCGGGCACCATGGGGGGCGGGATCGCGATGTCCTACGCGAACGCGGGGATTCCCGTGCTGCTCAAGGAGGTCGACGAGACCGCGCTGCAGCGCGGCCTCGCCACCATCCGCAGGAACTACGAGGCGTCGGTCGCCAAGGGAAGAATGAGCGCCGAACAGCTCGAGCGAACGCTCAACCTCATTAGCCCGACGACGACCTACGCCGGCTTCGACGGCGCCGACGTCGTGGTGGAGGCGGTCTTCGAGAACATGGACTTGAAGAAGGGGACGCTGACCGAGCTCGGGCGGGTGACGCGGCCCGATTGCGTGCTGGCATCCAACACCTCGACCCTCGACATCGACGAGCTGGCGCGCGCGAGCGGCCGGCCGGCACAGGTGATTGGCCATCACTTCTTCAGCCCCGCCAACGTGATGAAGCTGCTCGAGATCGTGCGGGGCCGCGAAACGAGCCGCGAGGTGATCGCCACCTCCCTGAAGCTGGCCAAGCGCCTCGGCAAGGTCGGCGTGGTGGTCGGCAACTGTTTCGGATTCGTCGCCAACCGGATGCTCGCCTACTACCTGCGCGAGGCGAACCTGCTGCTAGAGGAAGGGGCGAGCGTGCCCCAGATCGATGGCGCCCTCACCGATTTCGGGATGCCGGTCGGCCCCTTTGGCATGCAGGACATCGCGGGCATCGACGTGGGGGCGCGGATCCGCCAGCACTTGAAGTCCATGGGCATGACAAGGGCAGAGGGCCCGCAGTCGGAGGTGCCGGACCGGCTGTACGAGATGGGCCGTTACGGACAGAAGACGGGGGCTGGCTGGTACCGCTACGAGCCGGGCAAGCGTACCCCGATCCCGGACCCGCTCGTCGATCAGCTGGCCGGAGAGGCCGCGCGGAAGCGGGGGATCACGCGCCGCCGCATCTCGGACGAGGAGATCGTCGCGCGTATCATGACCGCGCTCGCGAACGAGGGCGCGCGAGCTCTCGAGGACGGGTACGCGACACGCGCCGGCGACATCGACGTCATCTACTGCTACGGCTTCGGCTTCCCGCGCTACCGTGGGGGGCCGATGTTCTACGCCGACACCGTCGGCCTGCCCGCCGTGCTGGGCAGGGTCAAAGAGTACCGCGACCGCCTCGGCGACCACTGGGCGCCCGCGCCGCTTCTCGAGCGGCTGGCCGCGGCCGGTCGCGGCTTCTACACCGAGGCCTCCTGATCGAGATCGAAAGCGTCGTCTCCCTGCGCGAGCGCCTCGGCCAGGAGGTGGCGGTCAGCGACTGGGTCGACGTGACACAGGAGCGGATCGACCAGTTCGCGGCCGCCACCGAGGATCGCCAGTGGATCCACGTCGACCGGGCGCGGGCCGCACGCGAGCTGCCGTCGAAGACGACCATCGCCCACGGCTTCTTGACCTTGTCGCTCCTGAGCGCGCTGGCGAGGCGCGCGATGGGGTTCCCCGGCCTGATCATGGCCGTCAACTATGGAGTGAACCGCGTGCGCTTCGTGTCTCCCGTCCCCGCGGGGTCGCGCGTCCGGGCCCGTTTCTCACCCATGACCGTACTCGACGTGGCGGGCGGCGGCGTGCAGGTCGCCTGGAAGGTCGTGGTCGAGAGCGAGGGAGGCGACAAGCCTTGCGCAGTGGCCGAGTGGCTGGTCCGCTACCATGAACGGCCTGCCGCTTCCTGACACGAGCCCCGTGCGGGGCGGCGAGGGGCTGGACTGGGCGCGCCTCCGGGCCTACCTGCGTGAGCACCTCGACCCGCGCGAGATCGCCGGGCTCGATCTCTCTTGCGAGATGGAGGTCGCCCAGTTCCCCGGGGGCCACTCCAACCTCACGTATGTTCTCCGCTTCGGCGCCACGGAGCTGGTCTTTCGCCGGCCGCCCCTCGGGCCCGTGGCGCCGACGGCGCACGACATGATGCGCGAGCACCGCTGGCTTGTCGCGCTCCGTCCGGTGTTTCCGCTGGCCCCGCGGCCGTACCTCATCTGCGAGGACGCCGGTATCGTTGGGTCCGTCTTCTACGTGATGGAGCGGCGGCACGGGCTGGTGGTGCGTCATGAAGACGCCGCGAGCTGGGCCGATCGCGGAGACGACTGTCGGCTGGTCAGTCAGGCGCTGGTTGACACCCTGGCCGAGCTTCACGAGATCGACGTCTCGGCGCGCGGCCTCTCCGGCCTCGGCAAGCCTGCCGGTTTCGTGCTGCGGCAGGTCCGCGGCTGGACCGAACGCTGGCAGCGCGCGAAGACGGATGCCGTTCCGGAGATGGACGCCCTCGCGCAGTGGCTGTCGGATGACGTGCCGCCCGAATCCGAGAGGCCCACGATCGTCCACGGCGACTTCAAGCTCGACAACGTGATGCTCGACGAGGCTCAGGTGGGCCGCCTGACGGCGGTGCTGGACTGGGAGATGTGCGCGCTCGGGGACCCGCTCGTGGACCTCGGCATCCTGCTCGCCTACTGGCCGCCCTCGGCACCCGGGGCCCGCCCGCCGCGGACGGACCCCTCCGGGTGGCTCAACCGCGACGAGATCGTGGCGCGCTACGCGGCACAAAGCGGGCGTGACGTCTCGAGGGTCCGCTACTACGAGACGTTCGCGCTCTTCAAGGTCGCCGTGGTGCTCCAGCAGATCTTCTACCGCTACGCGCGCGGCCAGACCAACGATGCCCGATTCGCGAGCTTCGGGGAGCACGTCGCGGCTCTGGCGCGCGAGGCGAGCTTGCGGGCTCGGGAGCAGGCGTGAAAGCCCTCGTGTGCCGCCAGTACGGCCCGCCGGAATCCCTGACCATCGAGGCGCTGCCCTCACCCGAGCCCGGACCCGGGGAGGTCGTGGTCAGGGTGAAGGCGGCGAGCCTGAACTTCCCGGACGTGCTGATCATCCAGGACAAGTACCAGTTGAAGCCGCCGCTGCCTTTCTCGCCGGGCAGCGAGCTGGCGGGCGTAGTGGAGAGGGTGGGGGCTGGAGTGGAGGGCGTGAAGCGCGGCGACCCGGTGCTCGCCGTCATCGGTTACGGCGCCTTCGCGGAGGAGGTCAGGGTCGAGGTCGGACGCCTTGTGCCGATCCCCCAGGGCATGGATTTCGTGACCGCGGCCGCGTTCCTGCTGACCTACGGCACCTGCGATCACGCCCTGCGCGACCGGGGGCGTCTGGCCGCCGGCGAGACGTTGCTCGTGCTCGGCGCCGCGGGCGGAGTCGGCATCGCCGCGATCGAGATCGGCAAGGCCCTCGGCGCCCGCGTCATTGCCGGTGCCTCCAGCGACGAGAAGCTCGCGGCCTGCCGTGAGCACGGCGCCGACGCCACGATCGACTACGCGAGGGGGGAGGTGCGGGAACGGATCAAGGAGCTCACGGGAGGCAAGGGCGTGGACGTGGTGCTCGACCCCGTCGGCGGGTCGCTGACCGAGTCGGCTCTGCGCTCCACGGCCTGGCGCGGACGCCTGTTGGTGGTCGGCTTCGCCGGGGGCGAGATCCCGAAGATCCCGCTGAACCTGCCCCTGCTCAAGGGATGCTCCGTCGTCGGCGTCTTCTGGGGGGACTTCGCGCGCCGGGAGCGCGCGGCCTTCGCGGAGAGCGTGGCCCAACTCGGCCGCTGGTACGGCGAGGGAAGGCTCAGGCCCCACGTCTCCGCGACATTCCCGCTCGAGCGCGCGGTCGACGCGCTCAACCTGCTGGCGGCGCGCAAGGTCACCGGCAAGCTGGTGCTCACCGTGGCCAACTAGGCCACCTCAGCGACAGGCCTCGAAGAGGGCCGCCGCGCCCTGGCCGCCACCCACGCACATCGTCACCACGCCGTAGCGTGCCTGGCGGCGCCGCATCTCGTTCGCGATCGTCCCTACCAGGCGCGAGCCCGTCATGCCGAACGGATGGCCGATCGCGATCGAGCCGCCGTTGACGTTGAGCCGGTCCATGTCGAGGCCGAGCCGGTCACGGCAATACACCACCTGCGACGCGAAGGCCTCGTTGAGCTCCCACAGGTCGATGTCCTGCACGCGCAGGCCGTGCTTCTTGAGGAGCTTCGGCACCGCGAACACCGGACCGATGCCCATCTCGTCGGGCTCGCACGCGGCCACCGCGTAGCCGCGGAATACCAACTGGGGCCGGATGCCGAGCGCCTGCGCGCGGTTTATTGACATGACCACGGTCGCGGATGCACCGTCCGAGAGCTGCGAGGAATTGCCCGCCGTGACGCTGCCCTCCCCGCTCGTCGTGTCGAACGCCGGCGGCAGCCTCGACAGGCCTTCGAGCGTGGTGTCCGGCCGGTTGCACTCGTCGCGCTCCACTATGTGGTCCTCCTCGCCGATCGCTTCCCTGGACTTGTTGTCGAGCACCGCGCGGCGGACCTGGATCGGCGCCAGCTCGTCGCTCCAGAGGCCGTGCTGCTGGGCGCGGGCCGTGCGCTGCTGGCTGGCGAGAGCCAGCTCGTCTTGCGCCCGGCGGCTGATCTTGTAGCGCTTGGCCACCACTTCGGCGGTCTCGCCCATCGCGATGTAGAGGCCGGGATGGCGCTCCTCGACCCACGGGTTGGGCGAGGCGTCCCGCTCCATCATCGTGATCGACTCGACGCCGCCCCCGATCGCGGCCTCGACTCCTTCCTGAAGCACCATGTGCGCGGCCTGGACGATGGCCTGGAGGCCGGAGTTGCAGAAGCGGTTCACGGTAACGCCGGGCGTCGTCACGGGTAGGCCGGCGCGCAGGGCGGCGACGCGCGCTATGTTGTGCCCGGCCGGCCCGTGAGGCTGACCGCAGCCGAGGATGACCTCCTCGATCTCTTCCTTGCCGAGCTGCGGGACCTTGGCAAGGGCGTGGCGGATGCAGTGCGCGGCCAGATCGTCCGGCCGCGTCATGTTGAAGGACCCGCGATGCGACTTCGCCATCGGCGTCCGGCTGCTTGCGACGATCACCGCCTCTCTCATGGCCTCACATCCTCGCGGGTCCAGGCCCCCTTAGGGTGCGCGCCCTCCGTGCCACACGCGCATCGGCCTAGAAGCTCAGCTTCGCCGCGAGCTGGACCTGCCGCGGGGGCAGGGTCAAGGTGTAGTGGCCGTACGCAGGGGCCGGGTTCGACGGGAAGGCCCCCGAGCCAAAGATCACAAAGGACGACTGGTTGGTGTCCTCGATGAAGTTGGCGCGGTCGAAGACGTTGAACACATCCACAATCGCCTCGATCGCTCCGCTCTTTCCGAACTTGAATTTCTTGCTGAGGCGCACGTCCAAGTTGATTTGCTTCTCCGTGGTCCCGCTGTTCCTACCCACGGCCGTGGACGCGTCCAGCGGGTTCGTGCGAGCTCGGTCGGGCGGGAAGGCCCCGCCGTCTCCGTCCCGGTCGAGGTCGGTGCCGGCCAGAGGCGTGAAGGGGCGTCCAGACGCGGCGGTGAAGATGGTGGAGAACTGGATGTCCCACGGGAACTGGTAGACCCCCGAGAGGACGAAGCGGTGGCGCTGATCGTGGGTCGCGGGCCCACGCTCTAGGTTCGGGTTGAAGTTCAGGGGCAAGCCGAACTTGTCGTTGGGATTCCGGCCCTCACCGTTGTTCTGGGGGAGGAACTGGCTCTGGAAGTCGGTGGAGTTGTCCTCGGCCTTGCCCAGTGTGTAAGAAGCCAGGAACTGGTAGTTGTGGCTGAAGCGCTTGGAGAGCGACACCGTCACGCCCTTGTACCAGGTCTGGCCGAAGGCGGTGTACTGGAGCACGGACGCCGAGGTCCCTGCGATGCCTCCGTTCACGCACGGCCGTGACGGGATCGCAGCGCACGGAAGGTCGTTGGGACGCCGACCGGCGCCCAGCTTGGCAGGCAGGACGGGGTTGTAGTCGAGGGTCCCCACCTGATTGAAACCGCGGACATAGACGCCATTGACCGCGAGCGCGAAGTCCGCCCCCAGTGCCCGGTCGAAGCCCACGGCCACCTGGTTCGCGTAGGGGGTCTTGAGACTCGGGTCGAGACCGAACACGGTCGAGAAGTAGGTGCCGCCAAGCAAGGCCTTGGCTTGACTCTCGGAGAGCACGTGACCCGGGGCGTTCCATGCGTTTTGAGCCAGGGCAAACGGCAGGACCAGTATCCGGACGCCGCTGGCGCCGTTGAGGAGAGTCGTCACGGCGGGAATGGCCTGGATGATGTTGTCGTAGAACTTCCCGTACGACGCGTGGAGCGATGTCTTCCCGTCCCCCGCGAGGTCGTAGGCCAGGCCCAGGCGCGGGGCGACGTTGTCGCCGTCGCTCGGAGTGTCATAGGTGAACCTGGTACCCCCGACATCGGGGAGGTTGTAGGTGTAGGCGGGCAGGACCTGGCGCTGGTAGCGCACGCCCGGCTTTAGGGTCAGACGCCCGAGCCTCCACTCATCCTGCGCGAAGAGAGAGACGTCCTGGTAGGTCGCGTCAGCATAGTTCGATGTCCCGTAACCCTGGATGTAGGCGGCGGGGCGCCCGGCTTGCAGAGCAGCGACGGCGGTGGGGAACAGGCCGGGTATCGCGGCAAAGATGTACCGCCCCCCGAAGTAGAGGGGGAGCGTATTTCCAGAGCTCGGATTGGTGACACGGTTGTACTCGGCGCCGACCTTGAAGTGGTGGCGGCCGCCGACGAAGCTCAGCGTGTCCAGGAGCTGCGTCCGGTTGTTCAGGCGGAGAGCGGGCGAGAAACGCTGGCGCCCCACGGTGGCGAAACCGGTGATGTCCAGGGTGGGTCCTCCCTGGTTCTCCGCTGTGCAGCCTCCCCCGCAGCGAGGGTCGAGGGAGTCGATGTCCTGGCTCTCGTGGGCGTACTGCGCGCGGACCTCGTTGATCCAGCGGTTGGAGAGGATGTCGGTCTCGGAACCGGACAAGGACCAGTCGGTGCGGCGTTGCACCGTAGCCGCGCTCTTGGCTACGCTGCCGCCGAAGTCGTCGATGCCGTCCCTGGTGACGTCCGCGAAGTTCCCCCGCAGGGTCAAGAAGTGGTCCGGGGTCCAGTGATGGTCGACCTTCGCGAAGACCTCGGTGTTCTTGAAGCTCAGCGGGTTGTTGCCCAATTCAACCGGGAAGCCCAGGCCGTTCAGGACCGCGGCCGCCCGCGGGTCGATGACCACCAGCCTGGCGTCCTTGATGTCGGTCCGCTCGAAGGACAGGAAGAAGAACGTCTTGTCCTTCTTGAGGGGTCCGCCCAGCGTGGCCCCTTCTTGCTTCTGATTGTAAGGGGCCTTCTCGGAGTTGATGGGGTTTCCGAAGATGTCGAACTTGTCGAAGTAATTCTTGGAGTTCAACGCCGTGTCGCGGAAGTAGAAGAAGGCGTTGCCGTGGAACTCGTTGGTCCCACTCTTGGTCACGATGTTGACGACGCCTCCCGAGGCCTTCCCGAACTCCGCCGAAAAGGAATCGGTGAGGACCTGGAATTCGCGGATGGCTTCCTGGCTGAAGACGGCCCGGACCGCCCCTACGGTCGGGTCATTGTTGTCGAGGCCATCCACCATGATGTTGTTGGATCGGGCGCGCTGTCCGGTGAAAGACAACCCCGATGTGGCCGAGGCCCCCTGTTGGGGCGTTCGGTCGGGGGCGACGCCCGGAGTGATCACGGAGAAGCCGATGAAGTTCCGCCCGTTGATCGGCAGGTTGTCTATCTGCTGCTGCCCCACGACGGACTGGACCGCCGTCTGGCTCGGGTCCACGACGGGCGCCTCGGCGGTGACCGTGACCTCCTCCTTGCCTCCGGCGAGCTTCAGCGTGAAGTCCATATCCACGGCCTGGCCGAGGAGCAGCGTGAGGCCCTCCCTGGTCTGGGTGGCGAAGCCGGTGGGGCTGACCGTGATTCTATAGGTCCCGGGCGGAAGGGCGCCGATGAAGTAGTGCCCCTTGCCGTCGGTGAGGACGACGCGGGCGACGTTGGTCGCCAGGTTCGTGGCCGTAACCGTGGCACCGGGAACGCCCGCTCCCGATTCGTCCTTGATCGTTCCTTGCAGGTCGGCGCCCGTGAGGCGGGCCTGGGCGAGGGCCCCGGGGGGAAGGACGAAGGGGATGAGCAGGAGGAGCAGCGCGGCGATTCGAGACCTCATGGAGCCTCCAGACAGGGCGCCCCGGCGGACGACCATCCCCGGGGAGCACCGTGAGACGCGAGAGCGTTGAAGCATGCCTGACGCCATGGCCATGCAGATCGCGGCCGGCATTGTCCCGGAGGCTAAGCGTGCTTTACCGAGAAGTCAAGTGCTCGTTATGCTCGTTTATGATCGCTACATCGCCTGCTCACCGCCATTGGCGGCCAGCGGACCTCGAGCGGGGCGCCTCGCCCATGGTAGAGTCTGTGCGTGAAGCGGCTGCGCAAGTCGTCGTTCGCCAGGCTTCGGCGTCGCTCGAACGCGCGGCGACCAAGCCGCTCTCCCGGCGCGCAAAGACACGGATCGGGTGTACCGAAGGAAAGTGCGCGGCGCAAGGACATCATCGACCGCGCCGCGCCGATCCTTACGAGCGAAGGCTACAACGGGATCTCGATGAACGAGCTGGCCCGCCGGCTCCACCTCACGAAGCCTGGCCTCTACTACCACTTCAAGGACAAGCAAGAGCTGCTTTACGCCAGCATGAATCACAGCATGGACTTCATCGAGAAGATGTCGCTGCAGGTGACGATGGGCGCCCGCGACAACGAGGAACGACTGCGCGAGATCATCTACCAGCACGCGCTGCGGGTGGCCGTCAGCGAGCGAAAAGGCGCGCTGACGACGCTGATCGTCGATGACGTGAGCTTCCTAAGGTCCGAGGACCGGCGCGTCATCACCCAGCGCAAGCGGGCCTACTTCGAGCTGGTCCGGGCGACGGTTACCCAGCTGAAGGAGGAGGGCCGCCTGCGCAAAGGCCTCGACGCCGCGGTGGCGACCTTCTCGATCCTCGGCATGGTCATGTGGCTCACGAAGTGGTACGAGCCATCCGGGCGACTGAGCGCCGAGGAAGTAGCGGGGCAGATCGCGGACATGGCCTTGGCCGCGGTCGTCACGGACGGTGCCTGACCGCCCGGTCAACCGCCAGGGGCCGGTGGTCGCCGTAATGGCTTGCCGATCGCGCCGGGTTCTCCTGCCGAGCGGCCTCGCCTCTCACGTCCTTGAATGGGGCTTTGAGGAGTCCTCTCTCGACCACACCGTCCTCCTCCTCCACGGATGGCTCGAGAACGCCTGGGCATGGGAGGCGACGGCGGAGGCGGGCCTAGCCGGCCGCTTCCACCTGGTCTCGCTCGACCTGCGCGGCCACGGAGACAGCGATCGCGTCGGCACCGGAGGTGGGTATCACCTCGCCGACTATCTTGCCGACCTGCACGACCTGATTCCGTTGGTGGCACGAGGGCGACTGTCGCTCGTTGGCCACTCGCTGGGCGGTGCAATCGCCGGGCTGTACGCCGGCACTTGTCCGCAGAGGATCTCCCGGCTCGCGCTGTTGGAGGGGACTGGCCCGCCGCGCCCGGGTGGCGGGCCGGGACGAGTGGCCCGATGGCTTCGCGAGCGCGAGCGTGTGCGCGAGAGACCGCAGCGAAGCTACGCGAGCGTAGAGGAGGCAGCGGCGAGGCTGCGAGAGACTGATCCATCCCTGCGGCCGGCAATGGCGCTACGCTTGGCCGAGAAGGGCACCGCGCCAGGTTCCGATGGCCGTCTGCGCTTCAAGCACGACCCAAGGCTCACGGCCGGTCATCCCTGCGGCTTCGATGTGGAGCACGCGCGACGCTTTTGGGCCAACGTTGCCTGTCCCGTCCTGATCCTCGAGGGCGCGCAGTCGGGGATCCGGCTGTCCGAGGAGGAAGGGCGTCGGCGGTGGTCCGGCTTCCGCAACTGGCGGCACACCGTCTTACCCGACGCCGGCCACATGATGCAGCGTCATCAGCCCGAAGCCCTGGCCGTCGTGCTGCGCGAGTTCCTGGGCGAGGGTGCCCCGGCTCCGCCCAGGTAGGGGTGCACCTCTACTTCAGCTCCTTGCTGCTGTAGCCGAGGATGCGACGGGCGATGATGAGGCGGTTGATCTGGCCCGTGCCCTCGAACAGGTCGTTGATCTTGGCGTCGCGCATCCACTTCTCGAAGAGCAGGCGGCGCGAATAGCCCAGCGGCCCCATGAGCTCCACGCCCTTCTGGGTGGTTCGCGTGACCACGTCGCCCGCCTTGACTTTACACATCGAGGCTTCGACGGTGTTCGGTTGACGCTGGTCCATCAGCCAGGCCGCCTTCACCGTCAGCAGCCAGCCTGCCCGGAGCTGGGCCTCCATGTCCACGATATCGCGCTCGAGGGCGGTGAGGAGGTGGCGCGGCGTGCCGTAACGAACCCTGACGCCTCGCTCGGCCAGCTTCTCCTTGAGGAGCTCCAGCGTGGCGCGGGCGATCCCGAGGGCGCTGGCGGCCACGTTCGGCCGGGTGGCGTCGAAGGTGGCCATGGCGCCCTTGAAGCCCTTGGTGGGGTCCACCACTTCGGGGCTCCCCAGCAGGTTGCCGAAAGGGATGCGGCAGTTGTCGAGGACCGCGGCGGCGGTATCGCTGGCCCGGATTCCGAGCTTGTGCTCGAGCTTGCTGATCGTGAGCCCGGGCGTCCCCGCCTCCACGATGAAGGGCTTGATCCCGGCGCGGCCGGCGGAGCGATCCACCGTGGCCCAGACCACCATGAAGCCGTCGGAATCGACCACTGACTTGTGTCCGCTGGTCACGAAGATCTTCTCGCCGTTCAGGACCCAGCAGTCGCCGTCGCGCACGGCGGTGGTGCGGATGGCCGCGGTGTCCGACCCGCAGTGGGGCTCGGTCATGGCCATGCTGGCCCATTTCGGTTTGCCTTCCCGATAACGAGCTAGGAAGCGCGCCTTCTGCTCGGGAGTGCCCGTCGCCTCGACCGCCGCTCCCCCCAGGCCGGCCCCGGGGCCGCACAGGTAGATCCCGGCGTCGCCCCAGGATTGCATCTCGATGACGTGGGCGAGCGTCTGGGCGACCACGCTGGCCCGGTCGCTCGGCACGGGCGCGCCCGCGCGGAAGCTCTCGCCCGTCTTGAGCTGCCTCTCCCACATGAGGTTCACGAACTCCCAGGGGATCTCGTGCTCGTGCTCGTCGTAGTAGCGGGCCTTGTCTCGCATCAGGCCGCTGGCCACCTGACGCACGAATTCCAGACGCTCGTCCATCTCGCGCGGCCGCTCGAACGAGATCATGGCGATGACTCCGGGTTCATATGATGGCCAGCCCTTCAAGGACCGCGAACGCGCGCGCGTCGCGCAGCCACAGCTCGACCGGGTAGTCGCGGATGTAGCCGTGGCCGCCGAGGATCTGGACCGCGCGGTCCGCGACCATCAGGGCCATGTCGTCGGCCAGGTTGCGAGCCAGGTAGGCCTCGCGCCTGGCCTCCCTCCCCTGGTCCAGCAGCCACGCCGCTTCCCAGACCAGAAGTCGTGCGGCTTCGATCTCGGTGGCCATCTCCGCCAGCATGAAGGCGATGGCCTGGCGCTGGCCGATGGCCTCGCCGAAGGCCTTGCGGTTCTTGGCGTAGTCGAGGGCATAGTCGTAGGCGGCTCGTCCCACGCCGACGGCCAGCGCGGCCCAGGCCAGGCGCGAGGCGTCGATCAGCGCGGAGACGTCGGCGCCGTCTTCACCCCCCAGCCTTTGACTCGCCGGCACGACGCAGTCTCGCAGCTCGACCGCGTAGAGCGGGAGTGCCTTCACGCCCATGTTCCTCTCACGCTCGCCGATCACTAGGCCCGGTGCGCCCGGCTTGACCAGGAAGGCCTGCGTCTTCCCGTCGAGAGCGGCATAGACGACCAGCCAGCTCGACTCCGCAGCGTAGGGGACGTTGCACTTGGAGCCGGTGAGGACGTAGTTTCCATCCCGACGCACGGCGCGCGTCTCGAGCGCACCGGCATCGAAGTCGTAACGCGGCTCCATCAGCGCGGCCGAGCCGGGTTGGTAGACATCCGCCGCAAAGCTGGGCAGCAGCTCCTGCTTCTGCTGCACGCTTCCCTGGAGTAGGATCGGCAGGGCCACGAGGTTCGGTGCCATAAGGGCCAGAGCTCCCGCCAAGCCACCCCAGCCCAGCTCCTCCGCGACGAGCGCGCCCGTCACCACTGAGCGCTCCCCGAAGCCGCCGAATTCCTCGGGCAGGCTGGCTGGGAGCAACCCGAGCTCCCACCCGGAACGCGTGGTCGATTCCGGCAGCGCGCCGGCTTCGTCCGCCACCCGCAGATGAGGCCGCAGCTCCCTGACGGCGAAGCGGTGTACGGCGTCGATCAGCGTCCTTTGGTCGTCGCTAGGCTGGAATCCGTACATCGGAGACTCCTCGGGCTCGCCGTCCGACGGCTCGCCCAGGCACGCCGACACGCGCTGGATAGTTTAACCGTGCGGTCAAGTCCGAGAGACGGCAAGCGGGGCGCGGTACCCCTGTGCTTCGCCAAAACCCACGCCGGCGACTTCGGCGTGGGTGAAGACGTGCAAATCCCGCGGTGTCGCAGACGAGGCTGAGCAACGTGAGGTCGTCCGCACGCACCTCTCGCTCGCCAAGGACGCGCCGGACCCACGACCGGTCCAGCCGCCCCAGCGCAGGCGAGATCGTGCCGTTCCCTGAGGTAGGCGGTCTGCATCACCGCTACGAACGGAGCGCCGCCCGAACATATTCATCCTCGGAGATATGAACGGAAGCCGTGACCCGGCCTCTTGGGAGCTCGGGGCCATCTTGGCGGGGACTCGGCACAGGGCCAGTTAGTGGCGAGGCGCTGTGCGGGTTCTGTGCGGGAAACCAAGCCAAAGCGACCCGAGCGTGTCGGACGCTACGCTCCCAATCTGTTGATGTCTCTTGGATGGCCTTGGGTAAGGCGGATGGGTTGAGGACCATGATCGCCCTCATAACCCAAAGGTCGCAGGTTCAAATCCTGCCCCCCTACCACTTACTAAAGTTAAGGAATGTAATCGGGGGCTCGAAAGGGCCCCCTAAACGTGTCGGTGTAAGCACGGGTAAGGCTCGGACTGGCAAGCCCAGTCTGGGCTGTTGGTCAATGGACAGGACATGACTAGTGTTACAAACGTAAGATCTAGACGCGAGGTCGCTGGCGGCGCTCATTGGGTAGACTCGGAGCCGCTCCCGCGTGTCCGACATCCTTCACCTCCCGGATGTCAGACGGGACCGGTGCGAACCCTCGCTCAAGACGACTTCGCAGAGCGCTTGCACTCAACCTGATCCGCCCTCGCCGCCCCTAATAGCGAGCGAGCTGGGTGAGCTGAATGAGGTTGCCGCAGGTGTCGTTCACCATCGCAATGGTCGAGGCAGTCACGTCGGTGGGCGGCATGGTGAACGCGGCGCCACGGGCCTTGATCCGCTCATAGTCGCCTTTGACGTCGTCGGTGTAAAACATCGCCGCGGGCTGGCTCTGTTGGAACATCGCCTGCTGATACGCTTTGGCTGTGGGGTTGTTATTCAGCGCCAACTGCAACTGAGTGCCGTCCGGTTCCTCGGGTGAAGCCACGGTCAGCCAGCGATACAGGCCCTGACTGAAGTCGGCCTTCTTGGCAAAGCCCAGTACCTCCGTATAGAAGCGCAGAGCCTTGTCCTGGTCGTCCACGTATATGCTGGTCAGTTTGATTTTCATCTCACTGCTCCTTGTGTTCCGGACCTGTCACATCAGGCACGTCTCGTCCGTCAGTATAATGACGGACCGCGACGGAGGAATGTGACCGATGCCCACACCTGAGCGGCTCGCCGAGCAATTCGAAGAGCACCGACCGCACGTGCGGGCGGTCGCGTATCGCATGCTGGGATCGGTCAGCGAGGCGGAGGACGCCGCCCAGGAAGCCTGGATCCGATTGAGCCGCACGGATGTCAGCGGTGTCGACAACCTGCGGGCTTGGCTAACGACAGTCGTCGCGCGTGTGTGCCTGGACATGTTGCGGACGCGAACATCGCGCCGGGAGGATCCCTTGGACACGCACGTACCCGATCCGGTGATCACTCGCGCCGACAAGGATCCGGAGTCCGACGCAGTGCTTGCCGACTCTGTTGGTCTCGCGCTGCTCGTGGTCCTCGAGAAGCTGGAGCCGGCAGAACGACTGGCGTTCGTGCTCCACGATGTGTTTGGGATGACCTTCGACGAGATCGCGCCCATCGTGGACCGCTCGGTCGTCGCAACGCGCCAGCTCGCGAGCCGCGCGCGCCGACGGGTCAAGAGCCAGACGCCGACGTCAGACACGGATCTGCGGAAGCAGCGCCGCGTCGTCGAGGCGTTTCTCGCCGCCGCCCAAAACGGCGACTTCGAAGCGCTGGTCGCCGTGCTGGATCCGGCGATCGTGCTGCGGGCTGATGGTGGAGCGATCAAGGGCATGTCGCGCTTCGTGCGCGGGGCTCAGGCGGTCGCCGCACAGGCCGTGACGTTCTCGAAACTCGGGTTGTCCAACCTGGTGGTTCTGGTGAATGGCAACATTGGCGTCGTGTCGCGACTCCCGGACGGGCGCCTGCTTTCCGTGATCGGCTTCACGACTGCTGACGGCAAGGTCGTTGAGATGGACATCGTGGCGGATCCAGACCGGCTCAGTCGGCTCGATCTGTCGGCCATCGAGGCCTGAACCGTTGTCGGTCGTCACATTTCTTCTGGTCGTTCCGTCATCTCTGCGACGCGAACAAGCCGGTTCGATCAAGACGGGTTCGCGGCGCCCATAAGGAGGCGCGTCATGAACAAGCCAGCCACCGGGCAGACGCTCGCCGCACCGGGACCGGCCCTCTCGCCCGCGGACCCGAGCATCCGCTCCAAAGGAATAGTCGTCGGCTACTGGATCCTCACCGCGCTCTTCTGCCTGCAGATGGGCTTCACCGCCTACGCGCAACTGCGTCTGCCGCAGGTGGCGCAGATGTTCACCCACCTCGGCTTCCCCGACTACTTCCGGGTGGAGCTCTCGTGGGCCAAGCTCCTCGGCGTCGCGCTGCTGCTGGCGCCGGTGCCGGCGCGGCTCAAGGAGTGGGCCTACGCCGGCTTCGCCATCAATCTAGCCTCGGCGCTGGTCGCCCACTTGTCGGTGGGCGATGGCCCGGAGGCCTGGAGTTGGGCGGCGGCCACCGGCGTGCTCTGGGGCCTCTCGTACGTCTTCTGGCGCCGCCTGCAGGCCACGCCGGTGCCGTTACGCTAAGCGCGGCAAATCCTGCCCCCGCTACCACTTACTAGTCAATGACTTAATGGGGTCCCAGGAGGGAGCGCTTCTTGGGGCTTGCTGTTTTGCGACGCTCTCATGGCCTTCGCTCGAGGCCGCGGTGTGACTGCCACGCCAGGGTGCACGAGACGGACTCCTAGCCTTCACGCGCTCACGCAGCCAAGGAAGGGGACTACTCCGGCGTAGTTAATTTCAACGCCGTCGTCGGGAAGCGTCTTGACTATCGCCGTTCTTATGCTTTGACCGCGAACGCGACGCAGGCCGCAACTGCAAGCTCTAGTCTGTCTCCGGCTGGCTCGTTGAAGTTGGCTCCTGCTACTCCGTTAGTGCGGATCACCGGCATCGTCACCCGAAGGTCCATAGATGCTCGGGACTCTGCCGCCCATCGGGCGAATGTAGGTGCTCAATTGGCCGCGATGGTGAACCGTATCAAACAGCGCAATCCACAACAGCCCTCCGACGGTGTCCTTCAAGAGGATCTCTTCCGTACCCTGAAGCAGCAGCGCCTGATGGTTCCAACCGCTGTCGTCCAGCGTGTGCAATTGGTTTGCGAGACTGTCATGATCACCCTCGTAGAGTGCGATCATATCGTCGCGACTCCCGAAACTGCCGGGTTGCTGCCAGCTCAATCCGCTGTACATGCTTTTTCGGTTCTTGCAGAGTGCAATGCAGCTTTGTTGGGCCGACACTAGCAGGGCCACCAATTCCCTCGCTGAACGGGACCGTGGGTGGGGCCGGTAGTCGAGTGCGCCCGCCGGCAGCGCTTTGAACACCCTCACGAAGGCAGGGTATTCCTGCTCCCACCTCTGAATGAAGAACTCTCGGTTGGTGAGCTCTCTCCCAAGCGATCGTGTTGCCATCGAAGGCTCCCTCTGGTGTCTGAGATTCTGATGTCGTAACGGGGAATAGTCCTCAGAGCACGTTTCTATCAGAAAGCGTGGCAACCCGCATATATCAGGTCTCCGGAGGGCTGGCCGTAAGGTCCCGTGCTCGCCCCCAAGCCGATTCGCCTGGCGATAGGGCCGGCGGCTGCGATCGCTGAACGCCTGCACGCCACACGTTTTGTAGCATCAAGTGTCAGATCGCCGGTCTTGCGAGAGATCCCGACCTCAGGGCCCCGGGGCCGTCATGTTCTCGCCCTCGAGCACGCGGGCGACGAACCGGATGACGGACCCGCTCGGATCAGGACCCATTAAACTGCTTGCGGTGACGAGACGAGGTCAGCAGATGTGAAGCCCGCTTGGAACAGTTAGACGATCAAATGGACAAGACCAGGTAGCACCATCGTCATGCGACACGTAAAGGCATCCCGATCGATCGATCACCGCAGCCATTGAATCTCGGGTCGCGATGCAGTTGGTATCGGCGATGCCGTCGATCCACTTCGGCATGCCTCCGCCCAAAGGCTGTAGCGGACCGTTGCTGTCGATCGGGCGTCGATAAAGTGCGCCTTGGGTCGCAAAATGGTCGGTGGATGCTGCAACGAAAATGTCGTTTCTCCCAAAAGCAACGGCAGAGCAATAATGTGCGTGAAGTCCTTGCTGCTCGATGGTCCATGTCGCTCCAGCATCGCGACTAATGCAAAGACCCGCCGCCGCCGCCGCTATCACGATGTCGGGTCGGGTTGGATGTGCACATACCTGATGAACATCACTATCGATATCGATAGTGGGCCGCCAAGTTAAGCCGGCGTCGGTTGATCGCGGAACTCCGCCAACGTGGACGTTAGCCAGTAGCACTGCACCATCGCATGTCGCCGCGATTGACCGAATTCCAAGCGGCGGCCCCATCAGCTTGCCGTCGATGATCGCCGCTCCTGCATACCACCTGTCGCGGCCCGCTACGGCGTCAAAACCCGTCAAGCACTGCTGCGCGCCGTCAGGATCAACGCGCAGGATATGTGCGTCGTTGGTTCCAACAAAGACAACGTTTCCAATTGGTACGCAGCATGAAAGCTCGAATGGGCTTGTTCCTATCGCAGTCCATTCGCCATCAGGGGATCGTCGACAGAGCGAATGCCCGCCAACAATTGCGAGCACTCTTCCACGTCCATCGGCCACCAGACTGCGAACCGATTGATTGGCGAGTTCTTGATGGACCATTTCCCCAGTGACGCTGAATAGCCCGTTGTCCCACGTTGCTACCAGAATAGAGGGGGTTGGCATCAAAGCAGATCCTATTGGCGTAACGCCATGTGAACAGTTCGAAGCAATTGTGCAACGATCGATCCGCTGATTCAATGGAACCGCGAGGAGGTGCGTCAGGAGTGACTAGATTGCGCTGTCAGCGATGCAGATGCGCCGGATCGAACCCATCGATCTGCCCGAGGACTACGAGCGTATCCGCGCACAGCTAGTACGGCTGGACTAGGCGGCTCCAGCTCCTTTAGGGCCCGGGTTCGATGGCACTTTCTGATGTCGGTGGCCGCCCGGATCGTGACCAACTGGGAGGGAAAGATGGCTCATTAGGGTCGGTTTGAGCTCTGGGCCGTGCCATTCTCTCCGCCCTCTACATAGAGGATGACGGATTCACGGGTCGCTCTGCAGAGCGCTCTCGACGTGGGCGACGGCTGCGGCAACCCCGACTCCGGTCCGGCAGCCAACTCAGTTGTCCCAAGCGGCGGAACGGGCGATGCTATGGATGCCTGCTGGTGCTACACCCTCGGGGGAAAGTCTTGCAGCCCGGAGAATATGACGGGTAAGGGCAGGGCGCTCCTCGTAAGGAGCTTCGAATAGCCCGCTGGGTGGATGCGCTGGTGAACAACCGCGCTGAACAGTCGTGAAACGGAGGCCTATGGATCTCGACGGAGCCTGCGTCCACATCCGAGGGCTCGCGACCGAAACGCACGCGAAGCGGCGCGAATGCGAGGATTACGTACAGAACGCGGCGGAGTGGGTGCATCTGCGCACTAGTCAGACCTGCGGGGGCACTCGCTGCGGCGACGCGTCTCTGAACCGGCACGCGAGCCGGCATATGAGGAGCTCAGAACACGCCGCAATCTGCTCCGCGGAGCCCGGCGAGCAGTGGCTCTCCTGCCATCCCTACGACAACGCGGTCGAGTATTGAGGGACTCAGTGCGAGACAGCGGATCGGAGGCAAACCCTGACCACATCTTCCCGAAGCTCAGGCCCGACCAGATCGCCCGCATCGCCGAGTCCGCTCCTGAACGGAGCCTAGCGGATGGCGAGTATCTCTGGCGACAGGGCGACCGGAACAATCCGCTTTTCGTTGTCGTCGAGGGCGCGGTCGAGATCCTGTCGGGCACGGACCAAATCATTACGGTGCATCTACCCGGCGCGTTCACCGGCGATGTCGACCTCTTGTCAGGCCGTCCTGTCGTCGTGACCGGGCGGGCACGGGGAACGACCCGCGTCCTTCAGCTGCCTTCCGAACGGCTGCGTGCGCTCGTCCAGACGGACTCGGACCTGATGGAGATCTTCCTGCGTGCGTTCATCCTTCGCCGGCTCGCGCTGATATCGCGGGGGGAGGGGAACGTCGTCCTAATCGGCTCGCGCCATTCGGCGGGCACACTGGCGCTGCAGGAATTCCTCACGCGCAACAACCAACCGTACGCCTATCTCGACGTGGATCAGGACTCCGGTGTTCAAAAGACGCTTGACAGTTTCGGAGTGGGCGTGGGCGACATCCCCGTCTTCATCTGTCGTGGCGAACGCGTCCTGAAGAAGCCGACGATCGAAGAGGCCGGGGAGTGCCTGGGCCTGAACCGGGTCAGCGAGGAAGTGGTGCGCGACCTGGTGGTGATCGGCGCCGGCCCGGCTGGACTCGCGGCCGCAGTCTATGCGGCCTCCGAGGGACTCGACGTTCTTGTGCTGGAGGCGAACGCCCCCGGCGGGCAGGCCGGATCGAGCTCTCGGATCGAGAACTATCTGGGCTTTCCCACCGGAATCTCGGGTCAGCATCTGGCCGGGCGCGCCCTCGTGCAGGCGGAGAAGTTCGGTGCGGAGATCGTGGTGGCCCGCACGGCGGTCCGACTGGGATGCGAGCGCCGCCCGTACCGCATCGACGCCGGGGCCGGCGTCAGCGTGCACGCGCGCACCGTCATCATCGCCACCGGCGTCCAGTACCGGAAGCCGGACCTTCCGAACCTCAGGCGCTTCGAGGGACTCGGCGTCTACTACAGCGCGACTGCGATCGAGGCGAGTTATTGCCGCGGGGAGGACTTGATTGTCGTGGGCGGCGGAAACTCCGCCGGCCAGGCCGCCGTGTTCCTGTCGGGTCACGGACGGCGAGTGCACATGCTCGTGAGAGGTCCCCGGCTCGCGGAGAGCATGTCGCGCTACCTCATCCGACGGATCGAGGAGACGTCGCGGATCGCGCTCCGAACGCGCACTCAGATCGAAGCCCTCGACGGCGAGTCTAGCCTCGAGCGCGTCACCTGGCGCGAGGGAGACGGGGCGCGCACGACGGTCGATGTAGGCCACCTCTTCTTCATGACCGGAGCGGACCCGAATTCTGAATGGCTCCGCCACTGCGTGGTCCTCGACGAGAAAGGCTTCGTGAAGGCGGGTCCAGATCTCCTTCCCTCTGAGCTCCGCGCCGCCGGTTGGGCCTTGGCCCGCCCTCCGCTGCTCTTCGAGACGAGCATCCCGGGCGTCTTCGTCGTCGGAGACGTGCGGGCGAACAGCGTCAAGCGCGTGGCGGCAGCGGTGGGCGAGGGCTCGGTCTGCGTTCAGCTCGTTCACAAGGTGCTGGCCGAATAGGGACAGTGTGGCGTAAATGGGAGCCCACGCCGAGGTGTGCGCGTGTTCTACTGGGGGTCCGCGCGCACCAGCAACCGTGCCTCGAGCTCGGGCTGTTCTCGAGAGATGACCGCCCTGAGCCCGGCCACTCACCCGGCCCCTTCGGTGCCTTTAGCGCTGGGTTGAGCAGGATCCAGGCTGCCCCCAAGCAACCGGCTTGGATGTAGGGCCTCGTCGAGGTAAAGAAAAGCGGCTCCGCCACACTACCCAGCGAGCCGCTTGAAAACCCCCGCATAGCGGGCGTTGATTGCGTCGAGACATCACCTCCGGGGAGTCCAGAGAAAACTCCTGACGCCGTGGCAACCGGGGCCGAGGCCGCGGCTCCCCGCGATGCTCAGTCCGACCGGCGGAACGACTCGAGTGCCGCGCGGAGGCGCACGACGCCCCGCCGCAGCTCGGGTTCCCTCATTCCGCTGAAACCCAGGAGGATGCCGGGGCGGAGGCGGCGCTTCAGCGCGAAGCTCGACAGGGGCGTGACGTCGATTCCCTCCCCCGCAAGGGCACGGGCAACGGACAGGTCGTCCATGTCTCCGGGCAGCCACGCGATGAGGTTCATGCCGGCATCGGGCGCCTCGACCTCGAGGAGTCCCTGAAGATCGCGGCGGAGGAGGTGGACGAGCAGCGTGCGGCGCGATTCGTAGATCGCCCGCATCCTCCGTATGTGCCGCTCGAAATGCCCCTCGTTCATGAAGTCCGCCATGGTCCCCTGGGTCAGGTGGGGCGGGCAGAAGTCGAGGAGGCGGCGCGCGGCCGAGAAGGCGTCGACAAGGTGGGGCGGCACCACGAGGTAGCCGATCCGCATCGCCGGGAACATGACCTTGCTGAAGGTGCCGGTCAAGATGACGCTCCCTTGGGGATCGAGACCCTGGAGGCAGGAGAGGGGCCGCGTCGTGTACCTGAACTCGCTGTCGTAGTCGTCCTCCAGGATCCAGGCGCGGTTGGCCGCGGCCCACCGCAGGAGCTCGAGGCGCCGCCGAGCACTCATGGTCATGCCGAGGGGCAGCTGCCGGGCGGGGGTCACGAAGGCGAGCCGCGCCCGCGGCTCTAGGCGGATCCCCGCTGCGACGTCGAGGCCCTCCCCATCCACTCCCACGGAAACAATCCGGGCACCCGAGGCGACGAGGGCGCCCGTTGCCCCGAGGTAGCCTGGGTCCTCCATCCACACGGGATCTCCCGGGTCCAGAAGGACACGGCTCACGAGGTCGATCGCCTGCTGGGACCCCGCCGTCACCAGGACCTCGTCAGGGGTGCAGCGGGCTCCCCGGGCGGCCGTCAAGTAGGCGGCGATGGCGGCCCGGAGGGCGGGGAGGCCGCGGGGATCGGCGTAGCCCAGGGAGCTGGTGGAGGAGCGCCGGAGCCGGCGCGCAGTCAGGCGCTCCCAGATGTGGACCGGAAAGACGTCGAGGGCAGGCACTCCGGTTCGGAAGGGTCCAGGGCGGTCGGGGACCGCGGGGAAACGCCGGGACAGCTCCGCGATCGCGGCAGCCCGCGCGGAGGGGCCACCGGCGGGAGGGGAGGGGGAAGTCCTCTCGGGAGCCTCGGCCCGAGTCAGGGGGTCGGGGAGCAGGGAGCTCACCCGGGTCGCGCCCCGCCCAACGCTCTCGACGTAGCCTTCGGCCTGGAGTTGCTCGTAGGCGAGCACAACCGTCGCCCGGGAGACGCGCTGGTCCCGGGCGAGGCTCCGGGTGGACGGCAGGCGGCACCCCCTCGGGAGCCTCCCGCCGAGAATGGCCCGCCGCAGCTCGAGATAGATCTGTCGGTAAAGCGGGGTTCCGAGGCCCGCCTGCAGCGTGACGAGCACGAAGGCGCCCGCCCCGGCCAGGTCCCGGCCTCTCGCGACGGCCATGGCAAGGGATCTTGCCCTGGTCTGGTCCCCTTGCCAAATCTGGCACTGGACCCGGGCCAGAGCCCGCCGGTAGCATCCCAGGACTCAAAGGGGGAGCGTCCAGGATCTTGGAGCACTCTTCGCCATGAAGGGCCGGCTGTTGCCGCTCGCGATCCCTGCCTTTCTCGCTTTCGCCCCGGTAAGCGCCGTGCAGAGGGCGCCCTATGACGTGGGCCCCGTTCTAGAGCCCCGCCTCTTCGCCGAAGGCATCGTCTCGACGGAGGATGACGAAGTCGGGGGTACCTTCAGCCCCGACGGAACCGAGTTCTACTTCAGCAAAGTCATCCAGTCGACCACGTTCCCTCGGCTCGGCCTGCTGTGCGTCTCACGCTTCCGAGGGAGGCGCTGGACAGAGCCCGAAGTCCTCCCCTTTTCGGGACGCTACCTCGATCTCCTCCCCCAGCTCGCGCCCGACGGTAAGACCCTCTACTTCTCCTCGTCCCGTCCGGTACCGGGGAGCGGAAGCCGCGCGCTGCGCATCTTCCGGGTCTCGAGGATGGGCGATCGCTGGGCTGAGCCCGAGCCGCTCCCACGACCTGTGAACGCCGAGGGAAGCTGGAACTGGGGGTCGTCCGTGACGGGGAACGGGACCCTGTACTTCGCCTCGACCCGGGAGGGGGGGCAGTCGCACCTCTTCCGTTCCCGCTTTGCCGCCGGGGCGTTCGGGGAGGCCGAGAAACTCGGCCCCGAGGTCAACTCGGAGTTCAACGAGCGCGATCCCTACGTCTCCCCCGACGAAACCATCCTGATCTTCGCCTCCTCGGGGAAGAACCTCGGTGATGAGGACCGAAGGGAGACCCTCAAGGGTGGTGGCGTTCTCTACGCTCGGGCCGACCTCTACCTGAGCACGGGGGAGGGGGGCATCTGGTCGAAGGCCCGTCACCTGGAGCACGGCATCAACTCGATAGCCGACGAGGGCGCCCCGTGCCTCACCCCCGACGGGAAGTACCTCTTCTTCACGAGCGAGAGGAGCCCGTTCACCGTCCCCGAGCCCCACCCCCTTGAGGCCGGGGAGATCCACAGGATGCTCCACTCAACGCTGAACGGACACGGCAACATCTTCTTCGTCTCGAGGGCCGCCCTCGACCTGCCGGAGGGGGAGGGGAGGTGAGGAGGTTTCTGGCCGGGCCGCTCCTGCTAGCCCTCCTCTCCGCGAGTCCCCTCGCTCCTTCCGACCCTTCCCCGGGCCAGGGCGGGGGGCCCGAACTCATCGGGGAGGGCGTCATCTCCACGCCCGACGACGAGCTGGGCGGTAACCTCACGGCGGATGGGAAGACCCTCTACTTCGAGAGGTCGGCTCCGCCGCACTACCTGTACGTCCTCTACGAGTCGAGGCTCCAGGGGGGGAAGTGGACTCCCCCCGTCGTCCTCCCCTTCTCCGGCGTCTACAAAGACACCGACCCCGTGCTCGCGCCCGACGGCGAGACTCTCTTCTTCGCGTCGGACCGCCCGGTCCTTGGCGTGGACCGCCACCACTTCTACATCTGGGCGGCCAAGCGACGGACGGGCGGATGGACGGAGCCCGTTCTCCTGGACGGCCCCGTGAATGAGGGGTTCAATCAGGTCTTCTGCTCGATCGCGAGGAACGGCAACCTGTACTTTTGCTCGAGCCGGAAGACCCGCCACTACGACATCTTCCGATCCCGTCTCGAGGGGGGGCGCTACCAGCCCGCGGAGGACATGGGCCCGGACTTCAACGGACCCCAGATCGACAGCTTCGAGGCCCTCGTCTCCTCCGACGAGACCTTCCTCCTCATCGGGAGCTTCGGCCGGGAAGAGAGCTTCGGCAGCTCGGACCTCTACATCAGCTACCACCTAGGGGACCGCTGGACCCCGCCCAGGAACCTGGGCCCCCTCGTCAACACCCCGGCCCGGGACTATAGTCCCCGCATCTCGGGGGACGGCCGGTGGCTCCTCTACACGAGCGAGAGAATCGATCCCCCCCTCGTGCTGCCCATGACCTACCGGAGCTTCGTTTCCATGTCCCGCGGCCTCTTCAACGGCCTCGGCAACCTCTATAGGATCCCCCTCGAGACCGTCCTCCGGTCGACACGCCCCAGGCCGGAGGAGGGCTCGTAGGGGGCCCCCCGTCAGGAGGACGAGAATGCGCCTGCCGACGATGCTCGCCGTGGCCCTCGGGGCGTCCGCCGGGGCCTTCGCCCAGCAGGCGACCCCCGCGCGGGGGGGGCCGCCCCCGGAGCTCCCCCCCCTCTCGCGCTTCAGCCCGGACATCGCCGACCCCTCGGCGGATCCCTGCAACGACTTCTACGCCTACTCGTGCGGCCGTTGGCACGAGGCTCACCCGATACCCGCGGACCAGCCCGTCTGGGGGACTACCTCCGTACTCGACACGTGGAACCAGACACTTCTCGGCCAAGACCTCGCCCGCCTCGCGAGGGGCGAGGGGATCCGAAGCGCCGATGAGAGGAAGCTCGGGGACTTCTACGAGGCCTGCATGGACGAACCCGGGATCGAGGCGCGGGGGCTGGAGCCGCTTCAGCCCGAGTTCCACCGCGTCGCCGCGATTCGGACCCTCGCGGACCTCGCCGCGGCCCTCGCACACGTGCACCAGGTGATGCCGGGAGCCTGGACCCCCGCGGACAACCAGACGAACAGCCCCCTCCTGGGCTTCTCGGGACAGCCCGACCTCGACGACGCCTCCTCCAACATCGCCCAGTTCGACCAGGGCGGGATGTCCCTCCCGGGCCGCAGCTACTATCTCGACCAGGACGAGAAGTCAGCGACGATCCGGCAGAAGTTCTTGAACCACGTGGCGAAGATGCTGGTCCTCTCGGGAGAGCAGCCCAAGGCGGCCGACAAGGACGCGGCGACGGTCCTCGCCCTGGAGACCGAGCTTGCAAGGGCCGCCACCGACCCTGTGACCCGCCGTGATCCCCGGACCCAGAACAACAAGCTCTCCCACGCCCAACTCCTCTCCCTCGCCCCCTCCTTCGATTTCGACGCCTATTTGAAGGCCGTGGGGGCGCCTCCCGCGGCCGTTTACAACGTGACGGCCCCCGGTTTCTTCAAGGGCATCGAGACGACGCTCCGGACCCACCCCCTGGCCCACTGGCAGGCGTACCTGCGCTGGCAGCTCCTCGCGGGAACCGCCTCCGCCCTTCCGAGGGCCTTCGTGGAAGAGCGCTTCGACTTCTTCGGACGAACCCTCGCCGGTACCCGGGAGATGCAGCCCCGGTGGAAGCGCTGCGTAACTAGCGTGGACGCCAACCTCGGGGAGGCCCTGGGCCGGGCGTACGTGACCCGGGCCTTCCCCAAGGAGAGCAAGGAGCGCGTGCTCGCCCTCGTCCACGACCTGGACGCGGCCCTCTCCGAGGACATCGACTCCCTCTCCTGGATGTCCCCGGAGACGAGAAAGCAGGCCCACTCCAAGCTCTCGGCGACCCTCGAGAAGATCGGGTATCCCGACCGCGACCGGGACATCGCGACTCTCGTGGTCGGACGGGAGAGCCACTTCGGGAACCGGGCCCGGGCGACCGCTTTCGAGTTCGCGCGCTGGGTCGGGAAAATTGGCACGAAGGTTGACCGGAGCGAGTGGGGCATGACCGCCTCCACGGTGAACGCCTACGAGGACTCCCCGACCAACACCATCAACTTTCCCGCCGGAATCCTCCAGCCTCCCCTCTTCGACGCGGCACAGGACGACTCGGTCAACTACGGCGCGATCGGCGCCGTGATCGGCCACGAGATCATCCACGGGTTTGACGATCAGGGGAGGAAGTTCGACGCACAGGGCAACCTCCGGGACTGGTGGACCGCTGGGGATGCGAAGGAGTACGAGAGCCGGAACAGTTGCATCTCCGAGCAGTATAGCCAGATGGTCCCCGAGGCCGGGGTGAAACAGGACGGCCGAATGACCCTGGGCGAGGACACGGCGGACAACGGCGGTCTGAGGATCGCCTACATGGCCCTCGAGGCCTCCCTGGCTCGCAAGGGGCGCCCCCTCAAGGCGAAGGAGTCGGACGGCCTCACGCCCCAGCAGCGCTTCTTCATGTCCTACGCCTTCGGCTGGTGCTCGGTCTACCGGCCCGAGCTCGTGAGGCTCCTCGTCCTCACGGACCCCCATTCCTATCCGAAACTCCGGGTGAACAACTCGGTCGCGAACATGCCCGAGTTCGCCGAGGCGTTTGCGTGCCACAAGGGCCAGGCCGAGGTCCGCGCGAACGCGTGCCGGGTCTGGTAGGGGGACCGCCCCCGCCCCGGGGGGAGCCCGAGCCGTCCAGGACCGCAGCATCAACCACTCAAGGCGCTACTTTAGCGTTGTTACGCCCGACCCTGTCAGCGCCCGTTTACCTCAGTATGTAGTGAACTCCGATACTGAAGGCATGCGATAGGACATACGCACTCGCGACGACTGCCACTTTGAAGAGGCCACGCCACCGCTCGTAGCGCCAAAGATAATATGGCAGGAGCAGAAACCAGAGTGCGGAAGCGAAAAGCGCGATGTCGAGTGGAAAGGAGGCGCCGTAGGGACGGCACTGCTGCGTGAGCCAGTACCAGGTGAAGGTGAGCAGACCCAAGGCGCAAAGAACTTCGAATCTCTCGGAGGGCTTGAGTCCGTGGGATGAGTAGACTCCTCGCGCAGCATTGGACACGAAGAGAAACCCTACTAGGAAGAGCCAGGAGAGGCTCTTGGACACACGGGCTAGCTCCTGGGCGTCAAGAAGATCAGCGTCGCGACTCTCGATCACCGCCCGGACTCCATCTTCGCCCGACTGTGGTAATTCTAGTCTTCTAGGATGTCCAGCAGATGATCTCGGGTCTCTCCATCGGCGCACGAGCTTCCGCTTTACGGCCAGCCCAAATCTGGTAAGCCGAGCCTGGCCCACGACGTGGACATCACGACCTCGAGAGTGTGCTGCGGCTCAACCAGCACATCAAGCCAGACTAGGCCATCGACTGACTGCCGACTTGCTGTCTTCGGGCCCTTCGTGAGCGCTCAAACCGAACCACGGGTCTTCGGGGTCTACAACGGCGGCCCCCATCCAGCGGGTTCGACGCTCCTGGGTGGGCATCGGTTTCAGTGGAGTCAGTAGGGGCGAGAGAAGGCCCGGCGTCGTCCTCCAGGACTTCGCCTGGAGGCTCTGGAGCGATGCCCGGCCTCAGTTGGGCAGGCCCACCCGGCGGATGAGATCGCCGAAGCGGGGGTCGCCGCGGAGCGGGTCAAACACCGACCAATACTTGAGCGACGTCATGAAGGATGAGCGCTCAGCAAAGGCCCGCTCCAGCCACGCGAAGGTCGCGTCCCTGTCCCCGATCGCGGCATAGGCGAGAGCCACGGCGCCCGAGCTCACGGGCTTCCCGTGGGAGAGCTCGAGGGACCGGGCCACCGCGGCCCGGGCCTCCGGGCGCTTTCCCGCCCGGGCGTAGAGGTACGCCGTCTGCCTAACGTAGACTCGCTCCTCTTTGAACGGCTTCGTCTTTTCTAGCTCGGCGGCCGCCTCGCGATACATCCCCTTTTCGAGGAGCGTGTCCGAGATCCAGTTGTGGGCGGCAACGAAGCTCGGGTCGAGCTCGAGGGCCCGGTGGAGCTCGGCCAAGGCCTCGTCGTACCTGTGGACGAAGTAGAGCTCCTTCCCGAGGTCCGTTGCGACGACGGGCGAGAGGGGATCGAGCTCCCTTGCCTTCCGGATCTCGGCGATCGCCTCCGCCGCCCTCCCGACGGGCATGAGGTAGCCCTCGGCATACCAGTGGTGGGCCGTCGCGTAGTTGGGATCGAGCTCGAGAGCGCGCTTGTAGTGCCGCTCCGCATTGGCCCAGTCCCAGTTGCTGAAGAGGGCGATGAGACCGAGGGAAGTGTGGGCCTCGGCTAAGTTGCCGTCGATCTCCAGCGCCTTCTCTGCCGCGGCGCGGGCCTTTTGCACAACCTCGTCCACGGAGGTCAGGTTGAGGCCTGCCGAGAGGGCGTAGGAATCGGCGAGGCCAGCGTAAGCGGCGGCGTAGGTCGGATCCCTGACCACGGCCTTGCCGAAGAGGTCGATGGCCCTTGCCAGGCCGTCCCGATCGCGCTTGCTCGCAAAATGGCGTCCCCTGAGATAGAGCTCGTGGACCTCGGGGTCCACCGAGTGCGCCGGCGCGAGGCGCGCGCGCTGCGCGGAGGTGAGCGTTAAGCGGATCTGGCTCGCGATGTCCTCGGCGAGGGTCGCCTGGAGGGTGAGGACGTCCTTTAGGTCGCGCTCGTAAGCCTGCGCCCAGATGTGGCGGTCGGCAGGGGCGTAGACGAGCTGGGTCCGGATCCGCACGCGATCGCCCACGCGCAGAACGGTTCCCTCGAGGACGGCGTCGACGTTCAGCTCGCGAGCGATCTCAGGCATCGTTTTGCGCGTGCCCTTGTAGTGCACCGCCGAGGTGCGGGAGATCACGCGGATCCCCGGGAGCTTCGCGAGATCCGTGATGATCTCGTCGGTCATGCCGTCGACGAAGTACTCCTGCTCGGGATCGTCAGAAAGGTTCTCGAGGGGGAGCACGGCAATCGACGAGATGTGGGGGAGGGCGGCTTCGGGCGGGCGCCCCCGTCCTAGGAGGAGCACCGCGAGGACGAGGAGGAGAGCCTCCGCCCCGCGCCGGAGCGCGGGCCGCCATTTTGGGGGCCTCGGTTCAGTCGAGAGCGAGGGCCCCTCGAGCAGGGTGCGGTCCGGGCTTCCTTCCGGTGTGGGCGCCGGCGGCGCGTTCTCCTGGAGGGGATGCAGGAAGCGGTAGCCGCGGCGCCCCACGGTCTCGACGAAGGTCGGTCGATCGGCCGCGTCGCCGAGAGAATCCCGCAGCTTGCTCACGGCGGCGGCGAGACGGTGGTCGAAGTCGACGAAGGTGTCCGCAGGCCACAGCCGGCTCCGCAGCTCTTCCCGCGTGACGACCTCTCCGGGCTTTTCGAGGAGAAGGGCAAGGACGCGGAAGGGCTGCTCTTGCAGCCGGACTTTGACGCCCTTCTTGCGCAGCTCGCCCGCGCGCCGGTCCAACTCGAAATGAGCGAAATGAATGCGATTCTGCACGAGAAAGCCTGGCGGCGGCACAAGACCGACCGGACCAAAAGTCTACCATTCCTCAGGAAGAGCGGTTCTTCCATGTCCGCAACACATTGATTTATAAGACCATCGCGCAGGGGATCGGCAGAGGATCGATGGGGGAGCACGGGGGCATTGACCCCTACCTCCCCCGCGCCCCACTAATGGGAGGCATGGCGGGGAAGGGCGGGATCTTCGAAGGTTCCCTCCTGGCGGCCGAGCGGTTGACGCCTTCACTCCCGGGAGGTGGCACGGTTGACAAGCACAGTTCCCCGCGACGAGCCGGGGTTCGATGGGCTCGAGGCTAGGAGGGCAAGGACGCCCCACATCGCGTTCCTGCTCGGCGCCTTTGTCATCGGCTTCGGCGCTGCGTCGGGCATCGCCCTCGTCACATCGGTTGCGAGCCTCGGCGGGTTCGCAGGACCGTTCGCCGCCGGCTTTGTTTGGGAGCGCAGGGGGAGCCTTTGCCCCGGGCTTACCTCCGCCTTTGTCTCTCTACTCCTCTCGGGGGCCCTCGCACTCGTCAGCACCGGCAAGGGGCACTACCAACGGGACTCCCTTCTATCGTCGACGCTCCCGGACACCGGGGGGGGCCCGGGGCCTTTCCCGAGGCTGGACTAGCTGCATGTCCCCTCGCCAGGCCTCTGACCCGTCGGCGACAGCGCTCTTCCACCTCATCACTTCCCAGCGCATCACGACCGTCATCCACGTGGCAGTTCGGCTGGGAGTCCCCCAGTGCCTCGCAGGGGGAGCTCGAGCCCTGCCCGAGCTCTCCAGGGAGACCGGGGCCGATGAACGCTCGCTCGGGCGCCTTCTGCGTGCCCTGGTCACCCTCGGGCTCTGTGAACGCGTCGACGACGAGCGCTTTTCCCTCACCTCCATGGGGAGCCATCTGACCGACGGTGCGAGGCCATCCTTCGCGCACTGGGCCATTCTCGAGGCACAAATCGAGGCTCGGCTCTGGGAGCGCCTCTTGGACAGGGTTCGGACGGGTAGGAGCCCCGACGGTGCCGCCCAGTTCTTCGCGGAGATGGCACCGGGGCCCGCAAAGGCTCTCTACGAGGGCATGGTGGCGCTCACGGAACTCGTGGTCCCCGATTTGCTCGCCGCTTGGGATTTTTCAGGCATCACGAGGTTGATCGACGTGGGCGGGGGCCAGGGCCATCTCCTGAGCGCGATCCTCAGGGCCTACCCATCGATGCTCGGGACGGTCTTCGATCTGCCGCGCTGCGCGGAGGCCGCGACGAGGCACCTGGCCGAGGCGGGAGTGGGCGATCGCGGCGACTTCGTCGCGGGAAGCTTCTTCGCGCGCGTCCCGGAGGGCGCCGACGCCCTCATCCTGAAGAGTGTCCTACACGACTGGGATGACGCCGAGAGCCTGAGGATTCTCGACTCCTGCCGCAACGCCCTGCCCCCGAGCGGGAAGCTCTTGCTCGTCGAGGGGATCCTTCCCGAGGACCCCGGGGCCAACCCAGATCGCTGCTCGATCGCCTTGAGCGACCTCAACCTGCTGGCCCTGGGCGGGGGCGCGTGCGAGCGAACCGAGGAAGAGTTCCGCGAACTCTTGCGCGTGGGCGGGTTCGGGATGACTCACGTCCGATCTGCTGGACGCTACAACGTCATCGAGGCGAGGGTCGCCTGAGCGAGCCCCTGCGATGAGAGATCACTTGCGCTCGCGGCGGGATCGGCGCCCTTCACAGGGCGCGTCCTTGGGAGGAGAGACGGAGAGGTGCAAAGAGTGCGGCGCACCTCGCTCCGCGGGCCCGGCGCCCCGGTCCAGCGCTGCCGAGGCAGGCCTCGAGGGTGCGTTCGAGGCCCTGGGCGCGGTGTTCGACCTCGGAACGATTCGCCACCTGAAGGATCGAGGAATAGCCCAGGGCTGGCGATGCCTCGAGCTCGGCGGCGGCGGCTCGATTGCCACTTGGCTCTCGGCCCGGGTGGGCCCCACCGGGGGCGTCCTCGTTGCGAACGGCGACCCCGGGCGGTTCGAAGCGCTGCGCCTCCCCAATCTGGAGGTGAGGCGCCACGACCTCGCGAGGGATCCCCTCCCCGAGGCGACTTTCGACCTCGTGCACGCCCGTCTCGTCCTGCTGCGGGTCCCCGAGCGCGAGGCCGTGCTTGCCCGCCTCGTCGCGGCTCTCAAGCCCGGAGGGTGGCTCGTCGACGAGGAGTTCGAGACGAGCCTCGCGCCCGACCCGTCCCTCGCCCCCGGCGAAGCACTGCCGAAGACCTACCTGGCCATGGCGCGTGTGATGGACGGCCAGGGCGTAGATCGCAGCTTCGGAAGGCGCCTTTTCGGGCTCCTCCGTGCCCACGGGCTCGAGACCGTCGGAGCCGAAGGGCAGGCCTCGATGTGGTCGTGCCATTCGCCCGGCGCGCCTGTTCTCCGCGCCATCTTCGAGCACCTTCGGGGGGAGATCGTGAGCGGCGGTCATGTGACCAAGGAGGAGTTCGATCGCGACGTCGCTCACTTCAGCGACCACGGGTTCTTCATGCCGTCGCCCCTCCTGTGGACGGCGTGGGGGCGTCGCGCGTAGCAGGGACTGCGTCTGACTGCCGGGACGGGCATGAGCCCCTCCCAGGTCGTACTCGAAGAGGAAAGCGGCGGCGGCGTCTGCTAGAGGACGACGCCTTATTTTTGAGGATCAGCGAAAGGGAGGTGGTTCATGCGGGTTTTCAGAGAAGAGAGCCGATTGCCCATGGTGTCGATGGTTGTCGCCCTTGTATGGCTTCTCCCGCCAAGCGGTGCCCGAGCGGACGAGACCGAGTTCTGCCACCAGTTCGTCACCTCCCTACCTTTCAAGATCACGACGCCGGGACACTACTGCTTCCACCGAAACCTCAGTACCGCATTGAACTCCCCTCCCTTCGCCGCGATCACGATCGATGCCGACTTCGTCTGGCTCGACCTGAACAACTTCACGCTGGATGGCTCTCCAGCGGGGACGGGGAGCAATACGACTGGGATTCTCGCGGTGGGCAACCACAAGAACATCACTGTCCGCAACGGAATCGTCAAGGGTTTTTTCGATGGAATCAATCTCGACGGGGCAGGAAGCAACTACACGGTGGAAAACATCTGGGCGGATAGTAACTATGTCAACGGAATCGCCGTTCGAGGAACGGGTGGAAACCACGTGGTGCGCAACAACGTGGTGACGAACACGGGTGGCTCGACCGACCCGGGTGAGATCACGGGTCCTAACGCTGCCCTGGGCATCGAGGTATCGGGCCCGCTGAGCAGCACGAGCAACAACCTAGTCACCCATACTTTCAACCACTCCCCACAGGGAGAGGCAGTCGGAATCTCACTCGATGACGAAGGAGACGGTCAGATAGGTGTCAACAACCACGTCATAGACTCCGGGAACACCGGCATCGCCTGTGGGCCCAAGGTAGTCCTTCGTGACAACGTCGTTCTCAGCGCACCACAGCCCTACTCCCTCGCGCCGGGTTGCACCAAGATCGGCACAACCAACTTTCCCTGAGGCCGCGATTCCGTCGCGTGTGTGCCCCGCGCCGGGGGGGGCGTCCCGCGGAGGAAACTGCCGTCTCCGCAGTCACGCGGGCTTCGGGTTGCCAGGGCGAATATGTGATGCCAGCCCTTAGGCACCCGACCTTTTTTCGTACATTCCGTTAAGCCGGTTCCCCGGGCCCAGATGCCGGAGGGCTAGATCGGCGTGGTGACCGCAGACGCCGCAAGCCAATCCCGATAGGAGCGACGCAACCCCGTTTGCGAGGGGATTCCGGAATGTCACGGACCTCCGTCCTTTCGTCAAGTGCCGCAATCGCCTATGATCCTCGATTGAATGAGCGGGGCGCTCGACGATACCCTTTGCAGGCCCAGTCGACCCTCCAATCTCCTTGCCCCCTCCGCGGCCTTGGAAGCCGCCTTGCCCTTGGTCTCCGTTATCGTGCCTGTCTTCGAACAGACCGAGCCGCTCAAGCGTTGCCTTGCCGCCCTCGCGATCCAGGACTATCCCGGCGACTACGAGATCCTGGTCGTCGACAACGGGGAAGTGGAGTCCCTCGCTCCGGTTGTAGCCGGGGTGGCCCGAGCGCGGCTCGTGCACGAACCACAGCCCGGGTCCTACTCGGCGCGGAACCGGGGCGTGCTCGAGGCCCGGGCTGAAATCCTGGCGTTCACCGACGCCGACTGTGTTCCCGCCCGGGACTGGCTCGCGGCCGGGGTGCGAGCGCTTCTCGCGGAGCCAGAGTGTGGGCTCGTCGCCGGGCGAATCGATCTCGCGATCGCGGACGCATGGCAGCCGACAGCGGCCGAGCTCTACGAAAGCGTGGCTGCTTTTCGCCAGCGTGAGTACGTGGAGCGCTGGCATTTCGGGGCTACGGCCAACCTCTTTACGCGGCGAGCGGTTTTCAACCGAGTGGGGCTGTTCGACGAGAGGCTGCGTTCGCTCGGGGACCGGGAGTGGGGGTACCGGGTAAGCCAAGCCGGCTTCTTCCTCCGCTATGCGGAAGGAGCGCGTACCTGCCACTCCGCGCGCCGCTCGGTCGCAGAGCTGCTCCGGCGCACTCAGCGACTGGCGGGTGGCTACTTCGAGCTGGCGCGCACGGGGGGGCTGACAGCCAAGACCCTTGTCCTGGATGCGCCTATGGGTCTGGCCATGCGGGGTACCCTCGCGGGGCTCGCTAAGGACGCTGGCGCCCGGCGACGCCCGCGGGGTGCGGGCGAGCACACGCGAGTAGCGCTAGTAACGGTGGCCGTGGTCCTCATCCGCGCGCTCGAGTTGACCCGGCTCGCGCTGGGGGGCGAGCCCCGTCGTCGCTGAGGGAGAATCATGGGACCCGACCTCACCGTCGTCTTGGAAACGACGACGGGCGACTTCACCGGCGCCTGCGACTCCCGGCGCAACCTGACGGAGTGGATGGGCGAGGCCGCCTCCCTAGCCGCCCACAGGGCCGAGATAGTACTGGCCTCTCCCGCCCCCCTCCAAGGCCTTCCGGAACGGCCGAGCAGTTTGCCCCTCCGCCAGCTGATCGTGCCCGGCGCCGGGTATTACGCCCTAAAGAATGCGGCCGCCAACGAGGCGCAAGGCGCCCTGGTTTTCTTTAGCGATCTTGACTGCCGGCCCACGGTTGGTTGCTTGCGAGTCCTCATGGAGGCCTTCGCGGACCGCGAGGTGGGCGGCGTGGCCGGCCGGTCATACTACGATGGCCAGGGGCTCGTGACCCGCATCGGCTCGGCCCACTCCTGGGGGGACCTCCACCGGGGGCAGGCCGCCTTCGAGCGGGCGGCGGCGGTGGCCCATAACGTGGCCATTCGGCGCGAGCTGTACGCTCGTGACCCTTTTGGTCCGTTTGCCGGCCGGATCGGGGGCGATCGCTACTTGACAGAGGCCCTCCGCTCCTCGGGCCGGCGCTTCGTCCTCGAGGAACGACTCATCCTGTTCCATGAGGATCCGACCTGGCGACTGCGCGGGTTGGTTGAGCGACACCTGCGAGACACGTTCGTGCCGCTGCACTACGGAACCAACCAACAGCGCTTTTCGGCACCGTTGACCCTGGCCTGCGCTCTCGGCCTGCGGCTCGGCCTCCGCCTGAAGCGCGTGGCCCTCGCCGGCAAACGGCTTGGGATCGGGGTTCGCCACCTACCGGTCGTCATCGCGGTCGAGGGCATCTATTGGGCGCTGGACCTGCTCCTAACCCTCGCGGTGCTGGCGGTTCCCTCCTGGCGTCGCCGCTGGCTGGCCTTCCTGCTGCCCAACGCCGTCGTGGCTTGACCCTGCCTCCAGAGTCGGCTGCGGCCCGGTCCGATCAGCTCGTCCGCCGGTAAAGGAAGTAGCCGTCCTTGCTGTAGACCAGCAGGTACTGACGGTTTGTCAGCATCCAGTCATGGATCTCTTCCATCCGCCGTGGCCCCAGCAATGGGTATCGGCTCTTAAGATCGTAGAGCACATAGTCTGGCTGCAGCTTCCCGCTCTCGAAGTCCTTGCCATCTCTGAAGAACAGGTACGTTTCGTGAGCCGGTGCCACGTAGGTGCCGAGCGTGAAGTGGGTGATGACGCTTCGCCCTCCGGGGATGCGGTTTGTGAGAATGTCCCAGCCCACGCGGTGGTGCTCGTGGTAGCCCTTTCCAAATCGCCCTTCGTCTGCGAGCACGCTCTGCAAGCTGGGGCTGCGCTCTAGGCCGTCGGGCAGGGCCACGTTTCGAACCACGCCGGTCAGGAGGAGGAGGCCGGCCGCGAGGGGCAGGGACCAGCGGTCGACAAAGGTCATGGCCACGGGACGGCCGGCCACCAGCTTCAAAAGGACGGACCGCAGGTTCAGGAGTGCCTTCGGCAGCACGGGAGCGAAGAGGATGAGGGAAGGGATCGAGTAGTAGAAGGCCAAGGAGTTGCGGGCCGGGCTCGTTGAGTTGAGCCAGAGGTAGAAGACGGGGAGAGCGGAGAGCGATCTTAGGGGAGCGAATAGGGGCAAGAAGAGGAGTGAGGAGAGGAAGGCGAGACCAGGGCCGCTGACGAGCTTGACCCCGGTGCTCAAGGGATGAGTTACAAGATAGCGGAGCACCTCCCACTTCGTAGCCCCTTGGGTGTAAAGGAGGGCGAAGGCGTCCTCGCGCTGCGGATAGAGATGCGGGAAGAGCCAGCCAGTGGCAAACACGGCGTAGCCGGCGGTAATTCCCAAGAGGAGGGCCAGCCGCTTACGGCTCATTCTCCGCGCCCGGCTCAGGATCAAAATGGACGCGTAGAGCCAAACATCTTCCTTGATGGTTAGCGCGAGGACAAGGCACGCCACCGCCTCCGGCAGCCTCTCCCTCGACATGAAGAGGTAGAAGAAGAGGAGGGCGGGAACCATAAAGATGTCGTAGTGGGTATAGAGATTCGCGGCCACCGCGTAGGGGTTGGCGAGGAAGGCGAAAAAGAGGAGCGCGGCCGTGGAATCGGAGGCGGTGCAGTCGCGGGTGATCAGGAACAGGGCATAGGCGCCCAGGACGAGGGCCGTCACGTGGAGGGCCAGGAAGAAGAGCAAGCTGTTGAATGGCTGCACCAGCGCGGCCAGCAGGTAGAGAAAGGGAGCGAAATGGACCTTTGCCTGCAGCCCATTCGTGAAGACGTTTTGGAGCTTGACGTATATGGAGCCGTGGTCGTGCCACTCGAGTTGGAGGGTGGCGTAGGCGAGGTACAGAGGCACCCCGGCTATGGCAAAGCCAGCCAGGAGCATCAATGGGATCTTCCCTCTCATGGGGCTGCCCATCGTACACGCCAGACCGCCCGTCTACCCTGAAGGACAAAAAAGACGGGACCGCAGAGCTACAAGCGAACGGAGCCGGCCCAATACCGGACATGCAGGGCCCTGGATGTGGATTCGGCGAAGATTGCAATAGCGGGGGGGGGGAGCCAGAAGGTGATACGCGATTCCGGGCAAGATCCCGACCTCTCGAAGCGCGGTATGTCGAGCAGGATCACAGGAGGGGCAACGTCGTCGTTACCGTCAGCCACGAGCGCGAGAGCGTTGGTGAAAGAACTGTCCGTGTCTGAACGCGAGCATGAGACGTGGTGAGACCTGATCCCGCTTGTGCAAGTGCGGTCGCTGCGCTCGAGGAGGACCCGTTCTACCGCTCGATCTGTGCCGGGTATGTGCAGGACGCCCGTCGCCGCCGCGCGGTCTTGGCGCAGTACTTCGCCTACTCGATCCAAGAGGGCAAAGACCTCGGGCGCTGTGTTCATCTCGCCGACCAAGGGCGTGGCGTTGCCGTATGGCTGCTGCCGCAGACTCCAGACGTTCGATCGCGTGCGGCGGAGAGGAAGCGCGAGTTCTTGGAGACGACCCTCGGCGCGCAGGGCTGCGCCAACTACTATCGCATCGTCGCCTTCATGAGCGCCAAGGCCGCGAGGGTCGTGGGAGATGATGCGTGGTATCTCTCGATCGTCGCTGTCGATCCTGCCGCTCAAGGGCAGGGGCTCGGCCGGAACCTGTTGGAACCGACCATTGCCGAGGCCGATCGCGTCTCTGTCACCTGCTACCTAGAGACGTTCAGTCCCCGAAACCCCTCCTTCTACGAGCGCCTGGGCTTTGCGACGGCGGCGCGATTTGGGGAACCGACCACGGGCGCGGACTACGCGGTGATGGTCCGCCAACCCCGCGCGCCAGGGGGACCCCGCGGGCGTTAGGCGGACGGGCGCCGGGCCGGCCGGAAGCGGACGTCAACCTGATGTCTCTGGACCCTGCGTCGGCCGGAGCCCTCCCTCGCCATCGTGCGGATCACTTCCCCCTCATGGCCACCACCTGCATGACCCACGGGCCGCCACCCCCCAAAGGCGCTGTGGCAGAGTAGCTGCCGATCGTGGAAACGACTCGATCTTCGGCGAGGTCCCCGTCGGGCGTCGTGACTACGCGGCTCTTCCATCCGGTACCAGCGCCCGCCGTCCAAGTCGCCACGGTGTTGGCAGCGAAAAGCAAATCCGGCGCATGGGTGGTGACGACGGCGGGTGTGCTGCTCGTCGTAGCCGTGCCCGTGGCCGCGGCGGTGACGTCCACCGGGCTGACGGTGTCCAGCCCGCTGTACTCGAGGACGCGGATGTCAGGGTAGTTGGCGGCGAGGGTAAAGGCCACAGTGACGGCGTTGGCGCCGGCCGCCGCCCCGGCGATGTTTCGCGCGTAGTAGATCGATTGCGTGAGGGTGCCGGCGAAGGCCGTGGGGCCCACCGCCAACTGATATGGATTTCCCTTGGTGTCCGTCACCGAGGCCACCTGCGCTTTCGTGTCGTTCCAGCCCACGACCACCAAGTTCAGGTTCCCGGCGGATTGCGCCGCGCTGAAGGCCACACGCACGGCACTCACCGGCGCCTGCGGAGTCGCGTAGTTCTTCTGCACGAAAGCGATAGCACGGGACGTCGTCGCCGCGCTGGCGGTAGTGGAATACGACGAATCGCCGGCTGCGTTGGTTGCGCGGGCGCGATAGAAGTAAGTGGTGGAGGCACTTAGGCCGATATCGGAGTAGCTAACGGCGGTGGCGCCGGCGACGGTGATCTGGGTGAAGGTGGCGTTGTCGATCGAGCGCTCGACCTTGACGCCGGTCTGGGTAGTCGAGGTATTCGCCCAGGAGAGGTTGATCTGGCCGCTGCCGGCGGCCGCCGCTACGAGGTTGGTTGGAGCAGTTGGTGGCGGCAGGGGCGCCAGTGTGGCGACGCTAGCGGCGGCGGAATACGGCGAATCGCCAGACACGTTCGTGGCGCGCACGCGATAAGAATACGTGGTCGATGAGTTGAGGCCGGTATCGGAGTAGCTGACGGCGGTGGCGCCGGCGATGGTGATCTGGGTAAAGGTGACGTTGTCGACGGAACGCTCGACCTTGACGCCCGTCTGGGAGGTCCCGGTGTTGGTCCAGGACAGGTTGATCTGACCGGTGCTGGCCGCCGTGGCGGTGAGGTTGGTTGGCGCCGTGGGCGGCGGCGGCAGGACGGCCCAGTTGGCGGAGACCACAACGTTAGCGAGAGTGGCTCCGGTGGTCGAAAGGGAGGTGTCCACGAGCAGGGGGTAGCTCGCAGCCGTGCTCGTGTAGAGAAGCACCCCGTTCCGCCGGTAGGTCACAACTCCCGACTCGACCGCCACCCGCACCACGTCGCCGGTGGCGTAGGTCCCGAAGGATCCCCGGCTGACCCCCATCTCGTAGACCTGGAGCGCGCCGCTCGAGGCCAGGTATGCGGCAAACCCAATGGAGGTGTAGTTCTGGTCGACGTCTCTGGTGCTGAGCCCCAGCATTCGGTCGCTGCTGGTCTCGCTCACCGTGAGTTCCACGTACCCGTCCCCAGACAGGAGGGCCGTGGTAGAGGACGCTCCTGCATTCCATCCCGCCGTGGCGGTCTTGGTCAGGCTGTTGCCAGCGACGCTCACCCCCACCGCGTTCGTCCACACGACTTTCTGGGCGGGTGGCCCCACAATCGTTCCCGTACCCTGTGCCTTGGCGATGGTCGCCCCGGCGGGAGCGCTCAGGTTGACGACGAACGTCTCGTTGGCCTCGGGGGTGGGGTCCCCGCTGATCTGGACGGCGATTGTCTGCGCCGTGGTTCCAGGAGAGAAGGAGAGGTTTCCCGCCGTAGCCACATAGTCGGTCCCGGCGGTGGCGGTGCCATAGACCACGGTGACGGTCTGAGCGCTCGCTGCGGAAAGAGTGACGGTGAAGACGGCGTTGGTCGTGCCGGAAGCCGCTTGATTCACCGAGACGTCGTTGATGGAGAGCGTGGGCGGGGGGGCGTTGGAGACGGTGACCGTGACGGACGAGGAGGTTGCGGTGTTGTTCGCGGTATCCCGGGCCACCGCGGTCAGGGTGTGGGCGCCGTTGGCCACTCCGGCCGTGGCCCAGAGGATGGAGTAGGGCGAAGTCGTGACCTCCGCTCCCAGGTTCGCGCCATCCAGCTT